>DAIPLH010000039.1:0-13171 GCA_036769325.1 Bacteroidota bacterium | reverse complement strand
GCAGACTCCACCCATGATTCGATGCGGGGGTCGTGAGTGACATTCATGCTGGTCAATCTGACTCCCTCTCGGGATAACTCCATAACAATCCGAGCTCCTTGAGTTCCTCGACCGGTTCCAGGAAGGAACAGGATCCAAAGGAAGTGATGTTGCAGTTGCGCGCTCTTGTGAGGTCATGCATGCTGATGTGGTGGCCGCGCCACGAGATTCCTTCGTCGTCAATGTGAAATTCGTCTGCAGCGCTTGCCTCGAGAGCCCTCACAGCATCATCCTCTCCAAGGCCGGATGCCACAAGGGCGCCGGTAATGAAAAGATTGAGGAATCCAAACATCGTTGCTGATTGACTGTTCGGCTCATAGGTGAGTCGATAGCGACCCTTGATTGCATGGTGAAGGCCGGCTGTTGCCTTGTACGGAACACCTGCCGCTGAGCAGAGAACCATGAACCGGACGATCTCGGCGGCGGACGGAAACGCATCCTCCGAGACTCCTCCGGTCCGAATCTTTGCCCTTGCGTTGACCTTTGCAATCGCAGGGACGGTGAGGGCAGGATCGCTCCCGGCCGGGATCTCAAAGTACAGGATTGCCTCCCCTGCGAGCTTCCCATTCGCAAGGATCTCTTCCGGTTTGTTTGCCTTCAGCTCAATAGTATCAATCGTTGCCTGTCCTGAGGCCGGTGCCGAGTGATTGCTGTTAAACTTTTGCACCATGGTGAGGTCCCTGACCAGGTCCGGTCCTCCAAGAACAGTTATGTGCCATGGATTTCCGCTGGGCCCGGGGAGAGTGTTTCTTGCAGCCTGCTCGAATTCATCCAGCCGGTCAATCGGGACGATGAATCGTCCCAGCATCCATGAATGCTCGGAGGCGATATATGCCGCGTAGTTTTCAACTGCAGCATGTATTCCCAGCTTCGCAGGAGGGAAGAGCCCGGCATAGTCGATGGCATTCCTCAGAAGGGGAAACAGCGAGTTCACGTTCTCGAATCCGAACGAAGAGAATTGTTCAGGAGGTTATCGAAAAAAAGAGACATGTAATCCTGAGTCATCGATTGATGGCCCCTTTCGATCGTTTCCACGCCTTCCATCCACCCTTCAATGAGAAAACATTCCGGTATCCAATCTTTTTTAGATTTTCAGCGGATAAGGCAGACCGGAACCCCCCTCCGCAATAGAGTACAATTTCCTTTTTCTTGTCCGGTATGGCCTTCTCAATGTCGCGTTCCAGAATTCCCCGTCCGAAATGAACTGCCCCGGAGATATGGGAATCTTCCCATTCGTGGTCCTCGCGAACATCAATCACAACGGGACTCTTGTCCTGGCGCAATCTTTCCTTGAGATCTGGTACTGTCATTTCCTTGATCTTTTTCTTTGCAGCAACAACCAGCTTGAGAAATCCTGGGGAATGCTTCATCTGCTAACTCTTTGGATGTTTGATTGTCGTTGATCAGGCATTCAAACTTATCGACTCCCGCGCAGACCTGCAAGCGCACGGTCAAGATTTGAAGAATTGCCACAAAGACACGAAGACTCAAACACACTCATGATCTTGCAGGCTATTGCGTTCCTTCGCGCCCGCCTGACCGTCTCTGAACAATTACAGTCGGGCAGGTCTTTGTCCGGCCTCCGGCCGAGACCTCGTCTCGAGACGGGAGACTTCGCGGCAGGATCCGGGATTCTTACCATTAGACTCTTGCGGCTTGCAAATGACTTCCTCGGTCTCGATATTATCCAGCCTTGGAACCCATGACATGAGCATACATCCAACACATGCGGTTGTTGACCTGTCCGCCCTGAGACATAACCTCGGTGTTGTTCGCGACATTGTTGGACCACGCGTCAGGATCATGGCGGTGGTCAAGTCAAACGGCTATGGTCACGGAGCGCTGGCTGTCGCGAGAGAAGCTGTCTCCTGCGGAGTGTCATACCTTGCAGTGGCTCGAATCGAAGAAGGCATTGAGTTGCGAAAAGGGGGAGTCGGATGTCCGGTTCTCGTTTTTGAGGTAGGAGCAGAAACCCAGTTGGAGGCGGCATTGGAGTCTGACCTGGACCTTACCGTGTCTTCTCTCCGCGGTGCGAGGATGATAAGCACGATTGCGTCCCGCACGGGCAAGGTCGCGAAAGTGCACGTGAAGGTGGACACGGGGATGGGTAGACTGGGATTCAGTGTTGAAGAGGCAATTGGTGCGATTGAAGAAATAGGCAGCCTTACGCAAATCGAGATGACATCTGTGTGGAGCCACTTCGCTACCGCCGACGAAGAGGATCAGTCCTATGCAAAGACACAGCTCACAAGATTCAATGAGGTTCTGGGCAAACTTGACCAGCGGAGCATCCGGATTCCGCTCCGGCACATGGCAAATTCAGCAGGGCTCATCACGATGCAGGAGGCACACTTTGATATGGTCCGACCGGGCATCATGATGTATGGCATTGCCCCGCGGAAAACGATGGCTGTTTCAACACGGCTGAGACCGGTGATGTCGGTGGTCTCCACAGTTTCATTTCTGAAAGATGTGGACGCAGGGTCCGGCATTTCCTATGGAAGAACATTTGTTACGAGAAAACGGACACAAATTGCAACCGTTCCGATCGGATATGCCGATGGCTACTTCAGAGGGCTAAGCAACAAGGCTCAGGTGCTTATCAGGGGAAAACGCTATCCCGTTGTTGGGACCGTGTCGATGGACCAGATCATGGTTGAGGTAGGGGCTGAGAGTAGCGTGAGGGAAAACGATATCGTTACACTGGTTGGCAACGATGGTGGGGAGGGGATTTCCTATCATGAGCTTGCCGATACCCTTGGAACCATTCCCTACGAGATCATGTGTGCCGTCAGTGCCCGGGTGGCCAGGGTTGTGAAGGCATGAGCGAGACAGGAGTCTCGTTCTACAAAATCACAAGGCCCTTTCTTGCAGCGTTTTGTAGAGCGACTCTCCAGAGTCGCTCAAAAGGGTTGGAACGGGGCGTGGGCCTGGCAAGTCAGAAATGACCCGATGGCTGTTGCGGATTTTGATCGGCTTTTCCTATATTGAGGGGAACACAGAGGGGAAGTCAGTAGCCAGTGTCTGAAATCTGAAATCAGGAATCCGAAACCATTTAACGCTAACATCTAAAGGGAGAAACAATGAAGGGCCGGATTTTTATTCTGGGATTAAGCCTGTCTTTTCTTGGGATCATCACCACGGGATGTCCGCCGCCTCTGGAGGAATTTTCAGCAGTCGATATTGCCGTGAATGGCATGACATGCGATGAGTGTGTTGACAGGATCACAGAGGCTGTCGCCAATCTTGATGGTGTGCATGCCGTTTCTGTTGACCTGAAGGAAAAAATAGCGTCCGTTAAGTTCGAAGTGGTAAAGCTGAAGCTCGCTGATATTGAGCACGCAATAGCGGAGGCAGGATTTGACGTAGCCGGAAATGAACCTGAAGCACAGAGTCATGATGCGGCTGGTTGCTGTGCGCAAAAGAGCCTTTAGTCTGAAGTAACAGGAAAGCAGTTTGAATAACGAGGTTCAAAGGGAGGATCCCATGATCAAAACACTTGCTGTAATACTCGCATTTGCCTTTTTTTGCTCCACATCAGCAGCGACAATGTTGCACGGAGATGAGCATAGCCACGCCCTCAAGTCTGTGTCCTGTGACCCGTCATGCGGTTTTTCGGTCAAGAGTCACGACGAAAAGGAGATTGTTAGTTTCGTGCAGGCCCATTCAAAGATGCATCACAACAAGGATGTCTCAGAAGCAGATGTGAAGAAGATGATGAAAGAGGAGAAGGAGCCTGAAAAGGCTAAATAGGGTTAAGTCCCTGAGGTGTAATCCTTATCGGCCCTGCTCATTGAGCAGGGCTTTTTTTTGGAAACAGGGGAAGGAGCCTCTCTACTGCGGAATATTGAACTGCTTGGTGGAAACGGATCTGCCACCGTACTGATCGAGTGCCACCAGCTTCAGAAAGACAGCGGTCGGTTTCGACTCGAGATTGATTGACACAACGAAACTCCTTCCGCTGATCTTGTCCAGGCGTGCAATTCCCGACGGTTGCGCTTCGACCGACAGTCTTACCGCACCATCAGCGGCATCTGTCGATGCAACGTTGATCTTGAAGACATTCTGGGCCCTATCGAGCTCCTGTCCCTGCCATTTGATCTGCGGGGGAGGGGGTGCGGTCAGAGAAACCAGATGTTGTTTGATGACATGTCCGCGGTACGTGATCCGGTAGTCGAGGGATGTCCAATTCCTTTCCGGCGTATACACATGTTTCTGAGTGCCGGAACCTGTGGTAACCACCTTATTGTCGTGGAGCACTGCAATTGAGAGGTCAACCGGGTTCAGCCCCTGAATCCGCCCGTCAAAGGAGTACGGTATCCCCCAAAAGCCTTTTTGCGAAGGTTCTGAGACGAATGAAGGGGGAAGAATATCGACCGAGAAGGCTACCAGGGCCATGTCTTTGCCACCCAGGCCTCGGTTGGCATTTGCCGTAAGGGTGAACGTCTTCTTGCCCAGCACCGGCCTTTCCCAGGTCATGACAACGAAAGCGCCCCCATCCGGTGATCGATCGATACGCGTTCCCGAAGGAGGGGTGAACGTTACTCGTGCAGCATCCTCCACGCCGGAGATGAAGATCTTCTTCGAGTACGGCGGCCCGAGAATCCAGCTTTCCTGTTTGTCCTGGACACTGACGCCGAATTGCAACGGGTCTATTCCGCTCTTCTCAATTCTTGCTACAAGCAGGACGGTGTCGCGGTCCACGTCTTCAAGCTGTGGGGAGTAGGGGATAACGTACGTGGTGTCCTTGATCTTCAGTCGAATCTGATTCCCGTCGGCCATGATCCTCCGGGAGTATCCGGCCACTTCGAAGAAATAGGTCCCTTCCTCCAATGGGTGCGTTGCGAGAACTCCATCACCATTTTCGTTCGAAAGTTCTGTTCCGGGATTGGTGCTTTCCTGTTTTCCCCTGTTGACTTTCCAGGCGCGCACAAGTGAAAATTCGACGGCGCCCCTTTCAATGGGGCCATCAATCTTTGTCCTGAGCCTGACAGGGTCCCCGGTTACGGACTGACCTTGCTCAATGTAGAACGATGCTGTATCCAGATATGGGGTAAGGACAAGCGGCTTGACGTAGAGCTCGACCAAATGGGCGATGTCTTCATCGCGTTCCTTCAAGAGCTGGTCTCGCTCCATGGTAATCACGAACACCGTCATGACGGCGACGATGTACAGGACAAAATAGAATGAAATTCCCTGGGTTTTCATTTTTCCGGTCAGGGTCTGGGTTCGTCGGATTGACCCTTTTCCTCTGTCGATCTCCTTGCCATTTCGCTCAGAAGCTGCTCAAACTCCTTCCGGACACGAATATTGAACTGATCGCTCACGAGCAGATTCAGACGGGTTGAAAGCGTTTGCATTGCCGTATCTAACTTTCCCAGTCCCTCGAACTTGGATTCGGTCACTGCGAGTCGTCGCTCAAGAAAGGCGATATGCGTACTCAGTTCCCGGATGCCTTCGACCAATTCCTTTTGGTTGGCAATTGGTGCTGCTTGCTTTGCACCATTTCCATTCGCAGCTCCCTGCTCGTGCGCCTTCTCTTCCGGCGCGAAGTACATCGTGAGTGCCCAGAGAGTCAGCAACATGAACTCAATGCCGAGCGCAACAAAGACCCACTCGACGGCGATGACGCCAAGTCCGCGCAAGCCAACCGCCATGACGAGAAATCCGGCTGCGCCGAGCACGAAACTCTGTGTGTGATTCCTGTAAGCAGGTACAAAAATGTTCTCCATAAAACGTCTGAACCCTGCCGTGAAACCAAATTTTCGGATCTCGCTGGCATATAGCGACCTCAATGTGCCTTCATTGACCTCGCCGATCAGAATGAGAACATAGAGAACGATGAAGGCCGGGAGAGCGCAGACCAATACCGGTATGAGTAACAACCCTCTGATGAATCCCATGGTACTTCCTTTCTAGTAGATCACCTGAATTCTCGGGGAAAGCATGAAAAAGTACGATTGTTCCCACGGCTTCGCATCGCGAATGATGGGAGAGTAATATTGAAGATCAAGATAGAGCAGGTTTCTGATCAATTCCACCCACCCTTTCATATGAACGATGGCAGAGTAAACCTGGACAGAAGCCCCGAACATGTTCGATACCCGGTTCATGTATTCCACGCGAAGCACAGGGCTGATGAAGTCTTCCTTGTCGGTCGTGGTTACCGAAAGGTCCGGTTGAACCATCCCGTGGCCGATCTGATGATAGCCGAGTCCTCCGGTGAGCGTAAGGAGATGACCCGGACTGAGCTCCAGCCTGTGAGAATACGAGAGCTGGGTCACGGTGTGAACAAAATAGAAATCCATTGAGTCGGTGAGAAGGCGATAGTTGGTGACCGATGAAATGTCGCCGATGCTCAGCATCGCATTGATCGATGCATTTTCCATGGGCACCTGAAATTCCGATCCAAACCCGATGGACCCGGTCAGCTTGCGGGGCCGGATATCGAGAGGTTGCGAATGTTCCTCGGAGGTCCCGTTCGCGATGGGGAACAGGACGCCAATCTTGAACTGATCAAACACTGCAAGAGCCCGCATACTTCCGGTCGACCAGAAGTGGTAGCCGATTTCCTCAAAGCCCAGCTTCGCCTCAACGCCCCATGCATTGCTGAACAGGAGGCCGGCACCGAACGCAGACGCATAAACCGACGCAAACCGTGGACGGACGCCGTAAATCTGTCCGACCCGTCTTTCCTGGGGACGCGGATCAATAACCTCTCGAACGTAGGCTCCGTCAAGTATTGCATTCTGAAGCGAATCGCTCATATACGAGTGTACGTCGTTTCTTCCCATTCGCGCGTCTCCGATGGAAACTTCGAGTATCTCGCGCGCATCAGGATTTGCGACCACCTGAACATCGGCGCTCGGTGGAAAGTCAATCTTACGAACCTTGAACGTACGCCTGATTCTTTCCTTCAAATCCTCTTCAAGCACAATCCACGTGGGGTAGCGGAGCTTGTACACGCTGTCAACCTCGTTCACAGCTTCCAGCATCCTCTGCATCCGTTCCGCATCGGCCTTCTTCCTCTCGAGCAATTCGTTCAACGCCTCGACCGAATCGGCCTGGCTCATGACCTTCTGAGCTGTCGATTGTGAAGGGGCCATGAAGAGGCAGGAGATCGCCAGAACGAATCCACCCCTGAGTATTGTTCTTGTTCTCTTCATGTCAGAATGCGATCATGATACGCGGTGTGAGCATCAGGAATTCAGGGTTCTGCCACTCAGGTACTTCAGCAGCGAGTGGCCACATGTAGGACAATTCAAAGCTGAGAACATCCCTCACGACTTCGAGCGTTGCCGAGGTTACGAGGGTGACATCGTAGTATTGTACACTGACAGCAAAGTCCTCGCCGATGCTGTGGTTCAGATAGTCGAATTTCAGGTACGGACTGACAATGTCCTGAGCCGGTCCCGGGATGACCTGGTTAACCCCGGTGCTCACATCGATGCTGCCCTGGTTTACCCTGTGTGTTCCTGCTCCTGCCTTCACACGGATGAAATGCGTCGGGGTGAGTTCGAGGCCGAACGAAAAGTAGGCCTGTGCAATGACGGTGATGTAGTAGAAATTGTCCGGGTTGGTCAGGGCGTCGAGGTCGTTTTCCGTCAGCCGTGTAAATGAAAACTTCCCCGCGAAGGGTCCGAAGTCGAACTCGCCCACAACCCCCCGCGTTCCGTTCAGTTTCCTGCTCCGGATGACAAAAGGAGGGAAGATTTCTGAGGTATTCAATCCACCCTCAAACGGCAGCTCAAAGCCAAGTTTGAGGTTCTTGTAGGTCGCGAGAAACGCCATCTTGCCTGAAGTCCAGAAGGGAAATCCAATCTCCTCGTTCCCAATCTTGTACTCTGCTCCCCAGAAGGGTCCGGTCTTGAATCTGATTCCCGACAGAGAAATGTCGCTCCGGAAATGTACCGGCTTCTTAAATGATCCAGGGCTTAGCGGGGTAAAATGATCCAGAAGCCGGTCGTAGGTGAGCAGGAGCGGTTCGTATTCTGTTTCAAGAGTATATTCCGGATCCCGCAGCTCAACGTCCTTCGAATAGCGGTAGCTGGCGGCAATATCAGCGTACAACGTTTTGTTCTTTGACTTCTCGATGGCGTTCTGGAGAGTCATTCCCTTGAAGACTGCATTCCCGAACCGCACCTCGATCAGATCATCGGTCGAAGTGGCGAGCACGAGGGCTTCGGCTCCCGCTTCCGACTGAATCGAAGAGTCGACTGCCATGAGTGCATAGAAGAGGGAATCCCTCAATGAAGGGTTGCTGATGACCCACGACCGGACGCCAGTGTGGCGCAGCCGGGCCCAATCAATCGTGGCCCCTTCAAGGGAATGCTGGAGGAGGCTTATCTCTTTCTCGTACGCCTCCACAGAGTCTTTGAGACTCGGAACTGCGCGATCGTCAGCCTCGCCCGGTGATGTCTGAGGGAGTGCTGTCGATACTGCGATCAACAATAAAAAAGCGAATGCGATTTGTTGGGGGATGAACATGGCGAAAAAAGACGATCGGGGTCCGCTGTGGACTACCGAACGTGATGCTCGATAAACGTATTTTTGATCAAGAAAGTTCAGACCTCTTCCCTGGAAATCCCGTGATCCGGAACACAGAATTTGTGGAACGATCTCAGTACTGCAAAACGAGTGCCAGAGACTTCCATTGAAGAGTGGAACGGAGGTTGATTCGAAGGTCTGTTGATGTAAGCGGAGCAAGCTCGTTGTCACACATCAGTTATCTTCCCTCGTTCCCGTCAGGACAATTCTTGAAAACGACTATCTCAATGACTGCAAAACCGGAAAATACTGCCCGGAAAATGGCAGAAGTTCCTCATGGGTCCTAACATACAAAAGACCTGCGACAATATGAAATCGGATCGATGTCAGGTAGTGCCAGGACTTGGTTCTTGCCTCCCCGAAGGGGTCCTTTCCCAAAGGGACTCCCTTGGAGCGGACAAAGACCCGCCTTCACCAGGAATATGGTTCCGGCGGGCAGGCGCAAAGACTCAAATGTGCGCGAAGGATGTGAAAAGACCCGGTGGTTTTCGAGTCTTCGCGGCGATTTCGTGAAGGCTCAAAAGTTCTCAGGAACATGATTTTGTAGGGGTAATGCGATCCTTCGCGTCTTAGCCCGGCCTCCGGCCGAGGCCTCGTCTCGAGACGGGAGTCTTCGCGGCAGGATCCAAATCTTACCACCACGTATTTCACGTCCCAGTTGATTTGAAGACGATGAACCCTTATCTTTAGCCCTTCACTCGAAGCGGGCGCTACTGTTTCAGTTGGCGGTTAACGGCTTGGTGGTCTTCGGGATTCCCTTATCACAAGCCCGGGTGATACTCATAGTTCTGCTTTCTACGCAGGTGATGTTCTCAGTCTGCGGTTGGTCTATCTTCTCAATTCTCCTGCACGGTCCGACGAGCAAACCGCTGAAGTGGACCAGATCTCTCAATGGTCGGTGCGGTCAATCAATTACCCCATGAGCTTCCGCCGGGGTGTGTCCGATTGGCGCACGTGAGAATCATCACCTTCGATTTCGGATGATTTGCCGATTGGAGGCCGGGACTCAGGGGAATGTGTCCTTTCCGGCATTGAACTGATGTTGTTTTTCTTCAAACCACTATCATAGGATTCACAACGCATATGGCTCTCTCGTTCGTGTTCATCGCAGGCCTTGTCGGCCTCCTCTTTGCAATCTATCTCGCCCGTGATGTCCTGAGAAGGGATTCCGGAACTGATGCCATGAAAGAAATTGCCGGGGCGATTCGCTCGGGCGCTGAGGCGTTTCTACGGCGGCAAAACAGAACCATCGCATATATGTCGGTCGCCCTCGCCTGCCTGATTTATATTCTCTATGCGTTCATCAGGGAAGGAAATGAACACGATCCGGCGCCGGCGAGTGTCCTCGCTTTCTGGACGACAGTCTCGTTTCTCTTTGGCGCCGGGTGTTCGGTTATCTCCGGCTACGTAGGAATGTGGACGGCGATCAGAGCGAACTCACGAACAGCGGCTGGATCAATGAAGGACATGAACAGCGCCTTCCAGGCAGCTCTCAGAGGTGGGGCAGTCTCGGGCTTTTCAATCGTGGCGCTGAGCTTGCTCGGAGTCGCCGGATTGTTTGTCGCAGTGCAGTGGTCAGGTCTCGTTCCCGACCCAATGAGAATTCCTTTGCTCATCGTCGGCTATGGCTTCGGAGCGAGTTTTGTCGCATTGTTTGCCCAGCTTGGTGGTGGGATCTACACCAAAGCCGCTGACGTTGGAGCGGATCTTGTGGGAAAGGTTGAGGCGGGAATTCCGGAGGACGATCCCCGAAACCCGGCGGTCATTGCGGACCTCGTCGGTGACAATGTCGGGGATTGCGCAGGCCGTGGAGCTGACCTGTTCGAATCCACCGCGGCCGAAAATATCGGCGCCATGATCCTGGCAGCGGGGCTTTACAACGCCAATGCCGCCACTTTTGATGCGCTTGGGGTTTCTGCTCTCGGCATTCTTATTTTTCCTCTTGCCGGCAGAGCGTTTGGAATTTTTGCTTCGCTCATCGGCGTGCTCGTCTCGAAGACGAATGATCAGGAGGACCCGATGAAGGCCCTGAATCGCGGTTATGCCGTTTCTTCAATTCTTGCCGGTGTAGGGTTTTTCTTTGCTTCCCGATGGCTCCTCGGCGAGGAATACTACTTCTACTTCTTTCTCTGTAGTCTGGTCGGGGTATTCACAGCAATTGCGTTTGTTATCATCACCCAATACTACACCGAATCTCGTTTCCGCCCGGTCCAATCAATTGCCATCGCTTCCCAAACCGGACCCGCGACGAACATTATCTCCGGAATTGCTGTCGGTATGGAGTCAACGGGATATCCTGTTCTTGTCATCTCTGCAGCAATTGTCGGCTCGTATTTTCTCGGACAGCAGTCAGGCCTTGCGCACGCCGGTCTGTTTGGAACCGCGGCAGCAACGATGGGAATGCTTGGAACGGCTGCTTACATTCTGGCCATGGATACCTTCGGGCCGATCACGGACAATGCCGGTGGCATTATCGAGATGAGCAAGCAACCCGAAGAAATCAGGAAGAGAACAGACAGGCTTGATTCCGTTGGCAATACCACTAAGGCTCTTACCAAGGGTTACGCTGTCGGATCTGCAGCGCTGGCGGCGTTCCTGCTCTTCAGTGCCTATATCGATGAGGTGAAGATCTACTATCCAAGCTTTTCGGGAGTCATCAATCTGAACAAGCCCGAGGTGTTTGTTGGAGCTCTCTTGGGGGCGGTTCTCGTTTTCCTGTTCTCTTCTCTTGCGATCAAGGCTGTGGGCAAGGCGGCGTACGCCATCATCAATAATGTTCGCGATCAGTTCCGCAACAATCCCGGAATCATGGCGGGAACATCAAAACCGGATTACGCACAGTGCGTGGACATTGCAACCAAGTCGGCCCTGAAGGAAATGGTCGCACCGGGCCTCCTCGCAGTCGGTCTTCCCATCGCAGTCGGGCTCGTGTTTCGATGGCTCTTCAACGCGACGGGGCAGCCCGTAAATGGAGCTACCGGCGCCGAGGTCGTGGGCGCCTTCCTGATGGTCGGCACAATCGTTGGCATCCTTGTTGCCCTCTTCCTGAATAACGGCGGAGGTGCATGGGATAATGCAAAGAAGTACATCGAAGAGGGCAATTTCGGCGGGAAACGCTCGGACGCGCACAAGGCATCTGTTGTCGGAGATACAGTCGGCGATCTCTTCAAGGATACGGCAGGACCATCGTTGCACGTTCTCATCAAGCTCCTGAGCACGATCACGCTCGTCCTCGCTCCATTGTTTGTCTGAGCGGTGGTCAGGGAACCTGGATTTCTGACTGTCTGAAGGTTCTGAGGCTTCATGCTCAGGTGGGAATAAATGCAATCGCGGAATTCCGGTTGACAAGGGAGACTTGACATGGATCAGTTCCTTTTCTGGTACACGGGCATCCTTGCAATCGGGATGCTCGCGGTACTGGCCTTTGAGATTGTACGAACGGAGATCGCGGTCACAGCTGTTCTGCTCCTGTATGTACTCGCGGGAGTGATCACCGAGAAACAGGCTTTCGCCGGTTTCTCCAACGAGGGGATGCTTACGGTCGCCTTCTTGTTCGTGATCGCATCGGCCCTCGACGCGACAGGCGTTTTCTCTGTGTTGACACAAATTCTGGTGGGGAAAAAAAAGGGACATCTCAAACCCACACTCTCCCGTCTCCTGTTTCCGATGGCGGGGTTTTCCGCGTTCATCAACAACACCCCTCTGATGGCAATCCTGATTCCCGCTGTCAAAGATTGGTGTCGCCGCTACAGATTTCCATCCTCCAAACTCCTCCTTCCGGTGAACTATGCCGTCATTCTTGGCGGAACGTGTACACTGATTGGAACCAGTACCAACCTGGTTACACATGGCTTGCTCATCGAAAAAGGCTATCCTGGATTCTCATTTTTTGAACTGGGACGAGTTGGCGTACCCGTGACAATTGTAGGGATTCTTGCGATGGTGTTTGGACTTCACCGGCTGCTCGCGAAAAGGAGAGAGGTCACGGAATCCCTCGGCGAACAGATCCGCGAGTTCGTTGTCGAAATGAAGGTCAACAATCAGTTCCAGCATATCGGCAAATCAATTGACGAGGCCGGACTGAGACATTTGCAGGGGCTTTTCCTTTTTCAGATCGAACGCAGCGGTCATGCAATCACTCCGGTTGAGCCGACGGAACGAATTCAGGCGTCTGATCGCCTTTTTTTTACAGGAGTTCCTTCAACAATCATGGAGCTCCAAAAGACTGTAGGCCTTGATGTGGTAAAGGACCCACACTTCGACCTGAAGAACTATGATTCGGATGTGGTGAAAACGTACGAGGTGGTTCTCTCCCAAACCTCACCGTTGCTTGGCAGGACAGTCAGAGATACCAATTTTCGAAGTGTGTACAATGCAGTTATCCTTGCCATTCACCGGAGCGGTGAACGCATTGACAGGAAAATCGGTGATATCGTGTTTAAACCGGGTGACACGCTGCTGATCCTTGCCGACAAGGAGTTCCACAACCGGTGGTACCATGCGGGCGAGTTCCTCCTCGTTTCACAATCGAATGAGCGGAAATCAAAGCGGAAACTCCAGGCGGCGATGGCGATCGGAATCTCCG
>DAIPLH010000350.1:0-3702 GCA_036769325.1 Bacteroidota bacterium | reverse complement strand
CGGCTGGATAAGAAGCAACAAGAACAACGAGAAGCAAAAAATATGGTATGCGGGTAAACATTGGGATTCTCCTCTGTTTTGGTAGTAGGAACCCTCTAACCAGGGGGATTGAGGAATTGCAACGAGCGCCGTCCGGAGTTGAGGAAGAGTCGATCGCAAGATGTTTCCTTCGCCGAGAAGCTATTAAAGAAAGAAGTCACTGTCAAGACCCCGGGATAAGGCTCAATGCAGAAAGGAGTTGACCTGATCTTCAGAGAAAGATTCGAACCTGTTCGGGTGTCAAATCACAACAGACCAATTCCAGAGGTATCTCTTATCACAAGGGCAACAGATTGGTCATTTCCCTTGCAGGAATTTGCTGCTATGCTCTTGACTTTGAATTGGAACAACATAACTTTTCCACCCCCTACCTAAACTAATAAATTTCTCCGGAGGCAGCCATGAGAATTCCCACCATCGACGGAAGATGGCTTCTTGTCTTCCTGTTGGCTTTGACATTTGCATGTTCGACTCAGGAAACACCAACCGAATCATCATCGCCCGGAGTTGAGGATCCGCTACTCCGCATCGATGCAGAGGCTGGCACAGCCACAATCGGCGGGCTTGTCTGGTGCGACACGAACAACGACGGTGTATATGATGCTGGTGAGCCTGGGATTGCCGGCGTGACGATTAACCTTCTTAGTGCAGGCGACGACGACATGTTCGGAACCGGTGATGATTATTCCGACAGCGAAGTGTCGGATGCGGATGGCCGCTACACGTTTGTGGATGTTCCCAGCGGGCATCCGGCCAGGTTCTGGGTCGACATTTCAACGTTGCCGCCGGGAAAGGTTCCAGGAGTGTGCAGAACCCGTCACACATGCAATCCAAGGCCAGGTCAGGTCTATCTGAACCTGAACTTCTGTTTCATTGAAGCAAGCGAAGGTTGTACTCCAGGATACTGGAAAAACCACGAGGAGTCATGGGGACCAACAGGATACACCACTGACCAGACAGTTGGCAGTGTGTTTGCTGACGCAAGCGGATTCCCAGATCTTGCCTCTGCATCCCTTATTGGTGCACTTGATTTCGGTGGAGGGAACGGAGCAGAAGGTGGTGCCAGGATTCTCCTGCGTGCAGCCGTTGCCGCTTTGCTGAATGCTGCACACCCCGATGTCGTCTATCCAACGTCGGCAGCCGATGTTATCTCAATGGTAAACGCCGCACTTGCGAGCGGAGACAGGGATACCATGCTGGCGCTTGCAACAAGCCTTGACAACGACAACAACCTGGGTTGCCCGTTGAACTAGGCATGTTGATCGGTTGACGAGGATCTGAACAGAGGAAGGGCCGGGCGGCCCTTCCTTTTTTTATGGAAGAGAATATGAACCGCGAATGAACGCGAATACAACTCTATGGGAGAAGTATGGTATTCATTTTCCATACCCATTCGCGTTTATTCGCGTCAATTCGCGGTTCAATCAAAATGACTATTCTTCACCCGTGATCAAAGGAAGCTCGGGGTTCCGGCTCCACTCATTTATAGAGCCGTCGTACATTCTCGCTTCTTGACCCAGGTAACGGGCAACGAAGTAGGTCAGACTCGCCTGCTGGCCGATATGGCAATAAGAGACAACAGTCTGTCCCTCAGCCATCTCCTCCCGGAACATTTCGCGCAACACTTCCTTGTCTTTAAACCGGTTTGTTTCATCAACCAATTCGGAGAATGGAAGACTCCTTGCCCCGGGGATGTGACCAGGTCTTTTCGAATTGCCGAGCTCCTCGCCGGTGTAGTACTCCCTGTTTCTTGAATCGATGAGTGCAGTCCCTGGGTTGGCGTAGTTGTCTTTCATCCAATCAACGGTGACAACAACATCGCTCCGGGGGAGAGGAGTAAGTGTTCCCTGCCGGGGAACCGGTGGATCAGACGTCACGGCGTATCCTTTGTTGATCCACGCGCCCATCCCGCCATCCATGATCACCGTCCGGTCCCCGAATCCGAGGTAATCAAGGGTCAGATATACGCGCGTCGTTGGCGAAATCCAGTCACGTCCATAGTAAATGACGATCCGGGAATCATCCGAGACACCTTTTGATTCAAACACCGAATCCAAGTGAGCGGAGGGGCGAAGTTCAAATGCTATCATTTCCTCACCCCGCTTCATAGTGATTTCGGAAAGAGCCACGAAATGGGCCCCTGGAAGGTGAGTGCTGTCGTACTGCTCTATTGTCCCTACATGGAGTAGAACCAGAGCGGGATCATCGAGATGACTTGCCACCCACTCCGGTGAGACGAGAAATCGTGGATCATCTTCGCAGAGTGCTGTCATTGTCGAGCCAAGAACGATGGTGATGGAAAAGCAGAGCGACGGAAGGAACGAGTGTGACGCCATGTTGGATTCCTTTCAAGGGAGAAATGAACACCGGGTCCGTCATACGTGCGTGAGAGGGCTAAAGATGCGGTTGATGAATCCATGGCCCTTCTCATGTTTAACCGCCTATAGCCCAAAAGAACCCTTTCCCTTTAGACCCTCGGGATGAGACAGGTTCTGGTCAAGGTCATGGGGTCAGAGACACTGGAGATCCCCAACATTCTCATTTGCCGCTTTCTTTTCGGAAAAGAAAGCGGCGGAAAGAAAACTCTCTCCGCCATCGCAACACACGGCAAGGTTTGACCAGGCACGATTGTAAGATACAATTCTGACTGTGGAGCACCGAACTGATCTCGAAGAGGTCTTGAGGCGTCAGAATTGTAAAGCAAGTTTTGTTAAAGGCCGACCCGCCTTCCGGCGATGGCGGTTAGCTAAGGACAAGGCGTCCCACGTCACCAGCCCGTGAGATCGCTGGAAGGCGGGGAGGGCATTCATCAATCCCAGCTTTCGATTCCGGTCATATTCCTGCCTTTGTTGACCGGAATCGACTTAAACGATTGCCTGCTCTTCTAAGCTGTGAGTTGCGATCTCACCGCCCTTTCTTTCCGTCCACTTTCTTTGGGCGAGCAAAGAAAGTGGACAAAACCATAAACAATCGCGCTTTGGGATGCACTCTCTTCAATGTTGATTAGTCAATCTTACAGATAAGTCCAAAGGGCGACGTTATCCGGATTTGCTTTTCCCGCTTCCTTCACGTTTCTTCTGGCATCCTTCCGTTCAACACTGGACTCTCCGATTCATGAATCAAGCAGTGCTCGCTATCCTTGCCGTTCTCGCATTCTCATCGATTGCACGAACCCAACCTGAAGGTCACATGGATAGTCTGGTCCAGATTATCCGGATCGATACTTCCCTCCACGCCCCTGTGGTCCTTGCTGATGATACCATCCTGATAATAAGTGTTGGAGGAAGGAACTTTGGAGCCGACCGAAGGGCGGGAGTTACCTCCGCACAGATTAAGGAGGCTGCGGACGACTGGAGTACCTCCACTGATTCACTCACAATGACGGATGAGGGGGTGGGCACAAACCTGTACCTGGACGGCCGCTTCCTCATGACGGTCTTCGACGCGGACGCCTTAGTGGCTGGCGTCGAGCGTCAGGGTCTGGCCGAGAATCATGGTGAGGCGATCCGTCAGGCAATTGTCCGCTATCGTGACGAGCGCGACAGGGAATCCTTCCTTCAGGGTCTTCTGTATACAGTCCTCGCGACCATTGGCCTTTTCGTCTCCTTCAGTCTACCCACAAGCCAGAAGGAGACGAAAAGGCCAATGGTCGCGAGGACTGTA
>DAIPLH010000349.1:0-3719 GCA_036769325.1 Bacteroidota bacterium | reverse complement strand
CAGTGGAGCGGGAATTCGGGTTGGCTATCGGTTTCGCGGACGAAGCTATGCTTACAACAGAATCGTCGAGCCGAGGGGCGGTATTGTTCACAACACGCAGTTTAACCTCGATGCTCTCGAGAGTCTTGGCATTGCGATTATCGACCGCAATCTGTACTTTCCGGTCAATTCCGATGATGAGATGTTCATCAATCGTTTTCTGGAAAAGGAAGAAATAGGTGACAGGAATCTTGTGGCCATCAATACTTCAGGCGGGTGGTCAACCAAACGTTGGGGTCTGGATCGTTTCGCAGAACTTGCAGACAGGATTCAGAGCCGCCATAAAGTGCCAATCGTCATCGTCTGGGGCCCGGGTGAGAGGGAAGAGGCAGAAGCATTATCATCCAGAATGACCCACAGGGCGACTCTTGCACCGGCGACAACGCTTAAGCAGCTTGGCGCCCTCTTCCAGCGATGTGCTTTTCTGGTCAGCAACGATTCGGGGCCATTGCACATTGCAGCTGCGATGGGGACGCCGGTGGTTGGGATCTATGGTCCAACGAACCCGAAACTCCAGGGACCGTATGGAGCCGGGCACGTTGTTGTGAGGAATGAAACGGTTCCATGTCTCGGCTGTAATCTCACTGCCTGTCCGATCAATCATCCTTGCATGAAGGAGCTCAGCGTCGATATGGTGGAATCAGCAGTTGAGAGACTCCTCTCAATCAACAGGATGAGCCTTTGAAGAAGAAGCCGCAAGGAAAAAAGAAACGGAGCAAGGAATTCCTGATTCCGGATTGCAAGAACTTCACCGGATATAAGCCTTGCTTTCCTGGGACGACGTGCTACAAGGAATGCGTCCACCCCACCCCCATCGGAAAGAAGATTCTCCTTGTAAACCTGGATGCAATGGGAAATGTCCTGGTCACGACCAGCATCCTGCCCGCCCTGAAAAAGAAGTATCCGCAGAGTCATATCACCTGGATCACAATGAAGAATGCGGCAGCCCTCCTGCAGAACAATCCGTTCCTTGACCGGGTCTATGTCTGGGAACCGGAAGCATGGATGGTTCTCGGACAAATGGAATTCGATCTGGTGCTGAATGTTGACAAATCCACCCGGTCCGCGGCATTTGTGGGCACACTTCGAACGAAGAAGGCCCTTGGTTTTGGACTGAACAGCAACGGGGTCATTGTTCCGCTGAACAAGGAATCGCATGAGAACTACCTGCTTGGCCTGGATGACCACCTGAAATTCAGAGTCAACAAGAAAACGGTCGGGCAGATTCTCTGTGAGACGTTCAGGTTGAACTATCAGGGTGATGAGTATGTCCTGAACCTGACCCCGGAGGAGGAGGAGTTCTGCCGCAGATACAAACGCGAGCACTCAATCAGGGAGGGCGAAATGGTCATCGGCTTCAATACCGGATGCTCGGACCTGTATCCGAACAAGAAGATGCGGATTGATCAGCACGTGGCTCTCATCAGGTCTTTTGCGCACATTCCCGGGGTGAAGCTGGCTCTGGTTGGAGGGCCGGAGGACACAATGAGGAATGCGGAGATTGCAAGGCAGATTGATGGAATGGTCATCAGTACACCGACAGAGGATGGCCTTCGCAAGGGACTGTGCTACGTGAACCTCTGCGATCTGGTCATCTCCGGCGATTCCTTTGGAATGCATGCGGCTATCGGACTCCGGAAGCATGTGATCTCATGGTTCGGGGTGACTTCTGCTACCGAGGTGAACCTTTTTGGGAGAGGAGAGAAACTTGTTCCGGAAGGACTCGAATGCTCACCGTGCTGGAAACGGGAATGTCCGTACAATCTCGAGTGTATCGACATGGTGGACCTGAAGAGGATAGAAGAGAGTGTGAAGAGGTTTGTAGGGAAGAGGGCATGCTGAGAGCGGAGAGCGGAGAGCGGAGAGCAAAGAGCGGAGAGCAAAGAGCGGAGAGCAAAGAGCAAAGAGCAGAGAGCAGAGAGCAGAGAGCAGAGAGCAGAGAGCAGAGAGCAGAGAGAACAACAGGTAACGAGGTGTTAAAGGTTCACGAACAACGAGAAGGTGTGTGTTGTGCCCAGTTCCGATGAAAGCGGTGCGTACGCATAGTCAAACCCAACGATTCCGTGTTTCAACCCAATCCCCGCGCTAAAACCTCTCCCCTCAGAGCCGACGATATACCCTGAACGGAGGGCGACAGTGTTCTCGAATTCGAGCTCTCCACCGATGCCAACAAGGATCTGACTTGCCGGGAAATTGACCACGAGATCTGTGGCGATGAGAAACTCCGACGACAGCGATTCGAGGTTTCCTCCATAAGCGCCCCCGAGTCTGAGCAGTGTTGGAAGAGTACTCGACTCTGTTCGCAATGCGCTCATAGATCCAATGTTGGCGAGGACTGCCCCGAATGAAAGATTTTCGATCGGTGATTGATATTGCGCGCCAAAGTCGAACGCGATTCCGGAAGCGTCGTCAACCAGAATCTTTTCATAGAGGAACTTGCCGGTTATCCCGGCGGATACTTTCTCGGAAATCTTGTGAGAATAGGAGAGCCCCACCGCGTATCCCCTGGTCGTGAAAGTACCATCGGGCGGGCCAGGTCTGGTTCGGATTTCGATATCTGAAACGGATGTTGAGTTGACCGAGAACCCGAGTGCCTGGGAGGGACCGAGTACGACCGATGCCGCAAGGAACTCAGTTCGGGTATCCTGAATCCATTCCTTATGCATAAGGAGGATCTGTCCGGGGTTCCCAACCTCATTTGATGGCGGTAAGCCAGCCGGGTTATAGTAGGTAGCGGCAGAACCGTCTGCGTGAGCTGACATTGCATCAGCCATTGCGATCCCGCGGGCAGAGGCACCCAGCTTCAGGAACGAGAGCCCGGACCCACCGGCCTGTCCATACACCCGACCGGAGAACCCAAGGACGACAAAGGTCACAACCCAAACCCACCGCTGCTTCTGCATCATCATTGGCTCAGAATCCTATCGAGAGTGAAATCAGGTGAATCCCTGAAGAAACAAATGGCTCTATAACATATGTGTAGTTCAATGCAAGCTGGTCCGGGTTCACGACGGGAATGTCATCGTCCCCCAGCGCTTTCTTCAGCGTAAATCCCACGGATGGTCTCACACCATTTCCATTTTCCTTCAGGTCCATGCGGTCAATCCCACCGCGAAGAGTAACTTCAGGGATGATGTAGAACTCGACCCCGGCCCGGGCATGAAACGAGGACTCATTGCTTGCTTCAACGTCAGCGGCAAGGAGTCCGATACTGTCAGGCAATTCCCAGGCAATGCCGAGACCATAAAGAAGAGGAAACTTATCTTCGAAATCGTTCCCGCTCTGGCCAAAAAGCGTTGAGGTATCCCATGTGTACTTGGAGTTTATGTCCTTTACCGTGGCACCAAGGGAAAGACTGTTGCTGATGGGAAGATAGGCGCCGACGTCAACTCCAACCGTAACAGATGTGATTCCCGTATACAAGTGGTGGTAGAGGAGTTTCAGGTTGATTCCAACGCTGAGTCCTCCCTTGAATTGGGTTCCAAAGCCAAGGATCGCCTGATTTTCGGAAGTCTGCAACGGACCAGTTGGCTCCCCATCGGAATCGCGTCCATCGATCTCTGTCACGCCGGAATTGATAATTGCAAGTGAAATGCCGGCGCCCGGTTGCAGTGGTTGGGAGTAGCTGATAAAATTGAGTCGTCGATCGAGAGCCAGGATGCCAAACGTGGCGGAAAGAT
>DAIPLH010000348.1:0-3722 GCA_036769325.1 Bacteroidota bacterium | reverse complement strand
CCAGATGCGTTATTCCGGAACAACCATGACGGAACTTTCACTGAAGTTTCTGTGGAAGCTGGCGTGAACGATGATCGCCGAGGAAGGAGCGCATCGATTTGTGACTTTGATCGGGATGGATTTGTAGACTTGTTTGTGGGAAATTTTGGCCAACCCATTGACCTGTATCATAACCAAGGTGCAGAATTGGGCAACACGAATCACTGGCTCACGGTGACCGTTGAAGGTCGGGCACTCAATGGAAACAACAGTGATGGAATCGGGGCACGTGTCTATCTGACTACTCCGGACGGAGTTAGTCAAATACGGGAAGTCACCAGTGGACAAGCACATGGCGGGGGAGACCATAGGGCAGCGTATTTCGGGATGGGCGAGAATACTTCTGGCACCCTGATGTTACGCTGGCCGAATGGTGACGTTGAAGACCTCGGGACCGTCGAGGCCGATCAGCGACTCCACTTTGTTGAGGGCATTGTAGGAATTTCTGAGGACCAATCGGTCGCGTCTCAATTCCGACTCTTCCAGAATTACCCCAATCCCTTTAACCCGGAAACGACCATAGCGATGAGGATTGAAGAATCAGGCCATGTGGCCTTGTCTATTTCTGATCTTCTCGGCCGACAGATAGCAGTTCTTGTTGATGAGCGCAAGACGTCTGGTCTTCACTCAGTCACTTGGGACGCTACCGACTTTCCCAGCGGCGTGTATTTCTACACAATGAGTGTCCACGGGGAACAGTCACATTTCACAGAGACGCGCCGACTTGTCTTGCTGAGATGATTTGTCCCTTTCCAATTGGCCAAAAGATGAAATTTTCTATCGCACTCGCCCTCTTCGCTTCCTGGACATCAGTCCTTGAGGCACAGCAGGCTTTCGTCGATGTCCGACAAGCGGTTGGACTGAACTACATCCACGAAGTTGACCATGGGTGTCCCAATCCACCGATCGGGTCTGGTTCCGCATGGGCGGACTACGACAACGACGTAGATGTTGATCTCTATGTGAGCAGCATGGGAGGGACCAGTCACCTTTTTCAGAATCAGGGAGATACGAACGGCGACAGCTATCCGGACTTTCTCGACGTTGCACTCCAGGCGGGAGTTGGCATTGCGGATCTCACTGCCGGAGTGGTATTTGCTGACTATGACAATGACGGCGATCAGGATCTATATGTAGCGAGGTGGGGAGGCAATCTTCTATTTCAGAATCAACTCATTGAGTCTGGTTCTGCAACATTCCTGGACGTCACAACCTTTGCCGCAGTTGCTGATTCCGGCAGAGCAATAACAGCAGCGTGGGGTGACTATGACCAGGACGGCTGGCTTGATCTTTTTCTCGCGAAACACGTCTTATGCATGCCCGACAACTTTGCAACAAGAGACGTTCTGTTTAGGAACAATCAGGATGGGACATTCGAGAACGTCTCACAATTTCTCTGTGAGGACGGAACACTCGACTGTGATCAGCTTAACGTGAGTCGTGCGTTTACAGCTGCATGGTTCGATTATGACAATGACAGCGATCCGGACCTTTACCTGGCAAACGATGTGGTGGCTATGGGATACCCAAATATTCTCTGGCGAAATGATGGACCGGATGGAGCAGGTGGATGGGTATTCACGGATGTTTCCGAAGAGTCAGGGACTGACTACTCCATTAACTGCAAAGGTCTCGGAATCGGAGACTACAACAACGATGGATGGTTTGACGTTGCCATGGGTCATTCTGAAGGAGGCTTTCTCATGAAGAACCTTGGTGATGGGACCTTTGAAGAAGCCGCATTTGACGCAGGCGTTCACGCACCCTGGACACCTCTAGGGGATAACGCGGTCGTCTGGGCAACACCTTTTGCAGATTTCGACAATGATCAATGGCTGGATCTCGTTCATATCCGAGGGATGATTAGCAGCACTCTAATAGAACAGCCCGACGCACTCTTCAGGAACAATCATGACGGCACTTTCACGGATATCTCTCAGGGGTCAGGCATGGATGACCCGAGACGAGGGAGAAGTGCTTCGATTTGCGACTTCAACCGGGATGGTTTTGTTGACATGTTTGTCGGAAACTTTGGAGACAGTGCAGGTCTTGTTCTTAACCAATTTTACACACTGGGCACCGAAAACAATTGGCTTGTAGTAACTGGTGAAGGGTTTGGGACTGTCAACCGGGATGCAATCGGAGCTCGATTCTTTCTCACAACCCCGGATGGTGTAACCCAGATCCGTGAAATCAGCAGTGGTCCGCCACACGGCGGAGGAGATTTCAAGGCGGCCTATTTCGGCATGGGAGAAAATCTCACAGGTGAGTTAACCGTCCGTTGGCCGGATGGTGTGACCCAGGACCTTGGTGAAGTTACGGCGAACCAGCACTTGCGATTTTCCAACCTCCCCCAGAGTGTGACCTCAGGGGAGCCAATCCCATCTCGTTCCGAACTCTTCCAGAACTATCCAAACCCCTTCAATCCGAAGACCGAAATCCGCATGCAGGTAGTTGAGAGCGGACATGTGACTCTTACAATTTCCGATCTTCTCGGTCGTCAGATAGCAGTTCTTGTTGACGAACGCAAGACGCCTGGCTCGCACTCGGTCCAATGGGATGCCAGCGCTTTCCCAAGCGGCGTGTATTTCTACACCATGGGTGTCCAAGGGGAACAGTCACATTTCACAGAGACGCGGAGACTTGTTCTGCTGAGATAACCTCTAACTTCCGATTTCTACCTTTCCGCTTCCGACTTCCGCGTTTCGCGTTCCGACTTTCTATCTTCTCCCCTCTATCTTCCACCCTCTACCTTTTACAGGCCGCTCCTACGGAGCTTTCGACATTGATAAGCCAGGGCTGGTTTCTACCAACAGGCCGTCCCTAACGGGACTTAGAGCTGGACCAACAGCTAACAACTAACATCTATCCGGTTATTGACTAACCGCGCTAGTGCGGTAATCCTCCGCTCTCCCTTTGTTCCGCTGTTTCGCGTTCCGCGTTTTGATTTCAGACTGCCCGCCCGCCTCACACTAACCTGACCACGGTCGGTCGGGCTTCGTCGCTCGCCACCGCTCGCTCCTCGTCGTGACATCGCATATGTTTCCGCTTGCTCCTTACCCCGGTTCTCCAAACTCTGCCATCCGACTTCTTCTTGCTTCACTTACTTCCGCCTTCCGCGTTCCGCCTTCCGACTTCTTTTTCGTATCTTCCCCGAATGGAAAACCTTCACCAATCTCTTGAGAAAATCTTCTCCGAGCGCGGGACCCTCTCAGATCTCCCCGGCTACGAGTTCCGCCCGCAACAGCTCTCCATGGCCAATGCGATAGGGCATGCATTGCAGGATAAGCATCACCTGATCGTAGAGGCCCCTACTGGCGTTGGCAAGAGCCTTGCCTACCTGATTCCGGCGCTCCTGTTTGCTAAACAGGAGAAGAGAAAAGCAATCATCTCGACTCATACGCGAAATCTCCAGGAGCAATTGCTGAAGAAGGATATCGTTCTGGTGAGAACCTTGCTCAATCAGCCGTTTGATGCTGTATCTCTGAAAGGAAGAGGGAACTATCTCTGCACCACCCGTCTTGCCAACGCACTACGGAATCAGAAACGGTTGTTCAATGATGAGGAATTCGACCATCTCCAGCGGATCACAGAATGGTCGACACAAACGTCCGACGGTGATATTGACAGTCTGCCCTTTGTCCCTCTGCGCAGCGTCTGGCAACAAGTCTGTTCGGAAAAGG
>DAIPLH010000347.1:0-3729 GCA_036769325.1 Bacteroidota bacterium | reverse complement strand
CCGGAACGTCAAAGCGTGATCGCCGATCAGGTCCTGAAGGAAGTCCGCCAGCGATTGTCATTTCTCCTTAACGTCGGGCTTGATTATCTGACCCTCGACAGACCGTCAAGGTCCCTCTCAGGCGGGGAAGGACAGCGAATCAGGCTGGCAACCCAGATTGGGTCGCAGCTTGTCGGCGTCCTCTACATACTTGATGAACCAAGCATCGGACTTCATCAGAGCGACAACCTGATGTTGATCCGGTCTCTGAAGCAACTGAGGGATCTTGGGAACACGGTCGTGGTCGTCGAACATGACCGGGACATGATCATGCATGCTGACCATGTAATTGACCTGGGCCCCGGCGCCGGTGAGCACGGGGGATATGTTGTGACGGATGGGCCGCCGGGAAAGCTCCGTCTGAACAATACTGAAATCCGTCCAAGTGGAAACGGCTTTGAGGCCATTTCCTATACGGCCCACTACCTCAAGGGGAAGAAGACCATTGGAATTCCAGAGATCCGTCGTAAGGGTCATGGAACCTTCCTCACCGTTCATGGAGCCAGGGGAAACAACCTGCAAAACGTGACGTGCTCAATTCCCCTGGGGATGTTCGTCACCGTTACCGGTGTCAGTGGTTCGGGGAAGTCCTCATTGATCAACGAAACCCTGTACCGGGCCCTTGCGCGGACATTTTACAAGGCACGCCAGGTCCCCCTTCCCTTTAAGAAGCTCTCCGGAATTGAGAATATTGACAAGGTTGTGGATATAGATCAGTCACCGATCGGCCGCACTCCGAGATCCAATCCGGCCACCTACACCGGCATCTTTACACTGGTTCGCGATCTCTTCGCTGCAATGCCTGAGGCGAAGATCCGCGGATATAAACCAGGGCGGTTTAGTTTCAATGTCGCGGGCGGACGGTGTGAGAGCTGCGAAGGTGATGGCGTTCGAAAGATTGAGATGAATTTTCTTCCCGATGTGTATGTGATGTGCGACCTTTGCAGGGGGAAACGCTACAACCGTGAAACACTTCAGGTCCTCTACAAAGGGAAGTCGATTGCAGACGTCCTTGGAATGACGGTTGAAGAGGCGCTGGCGTTTTTCGAGGATATTCCCGGACTCAATCGAAAACTGGTCACCCTGTCTGATGTCGGACTCGGTTACATCAGACTGGGCCAGCAGGCAACCACGTTGAGCGGGGGTGAAGCACAACGGGTCAAACTGTCAACCGAGCTCTCGAAGATCGGCACAGGGAAGACCCTCTACATCCTCGATGAACCAACCACAGGTCTGCATTTCGAGGACATCCGGATGCTTCTCGGAGTTTTGAACCGGCTGGTTGACAAGGGAAATACAGTTCTGGTGATCGAGCATAACATGGATGTCATCAAGACCGCGGACTGGGTTATTGACCTCGGGCCCGGTGGCGGGAAAAAGGGGGGAAGGGTTGTTGCAGCAGGGACGCCTGAAGACATCAAGGGGGTGCAAGACTCGATTACCGCAAAGTTCATTGCCCCAGAATTGAACTAAGTACTCACGACGGTCTTCCGGGGGAGACATACAGGTTTCCCTTAAGAAAGAAGCGCCATCGTGAAGATGTCCCTCTCCTGATTCCGACCCGTGTTGAAGCAGCAATTACCTCGTCGTTGAGCTTGCCCTTTGCCAACCAGATCTCAGAACCAAGCAAATGAGCGCCATTGTCCCGCCCGGTAATGGCGAACGCCTTGCAGAGGTTTGCCGGACCGTTGCAGAGTTTCCTGATCCGTTGCGAGGGGGCGACAATCTGCCCGTTGTCAAACCGGTTTTTTTCCATAGTCTCAATACCTCTGACAGGCTCAAGAGCTCTCAGGAGGACAGCACCCGCAGTACCTTCTCCTTCCGTTACCACATTTGCGCAGTAATGCATGCCATACGTGAAGTAGACATAAAGAAATCCTCCGGTTCCAAACATTAGTTCATTTCTTTTTGTGCGCCCGCGGTATGCGTGGCTTGCCGGATCCCTCAAACCAAGATACGCTTCGACCTCAACAATTCGTCCGACCAGTACTTCATTCCCGAAGCGGCGGCAAAGGTAACGGCCGATGAGATCGCGGGCTACGGTGAGTGTCGGACGCGTGTAAAACTGATGGGGGAGTTTCCTGAAGTGTGATGGATCCTTCATTTTTGCGGGGAACGAACTCTCCTGGAAAACAAAGCCCCGTGCCCTCGTTTATCGGGAAGGACACGGGGCTCATGCTATGACCGTCGATTACTTCGTCCGAATAAACTCGATTCGACGATTCTTATCGCGACCTTCCTTGGTGTCATTTGGTACAAGCGGCTTGTCAGGACCATAGAAACTTGTTGTAATGCGCCTTGGATCTATCCCACGGTTGGCCAGCCAGTTCTTTACTGACTCTGCCCGCTGTTCTGACAATCGCAGGTTTGTCTTGCGGGAGCCGGTGTTATCTGTATGACCAGCAATTTCAACCTCAACGTCCGGATATTCCATCAGGCCCTTGAGTGCTCTCTCCAGAGTTGGAACTGATTCCTCAGTGATCTCGGCGCTTCCCTTTTTGAAGGTCACCCCTTCGAGAATGATGACCTGTCCGACCTTTACAGGTATATCATCCTCCGGATTCGTCGGGTCAGTTCCTCTTGTGACTTCCCGGCTGTCGGAAACCGTCCCGCCGTCCGTGTCCATAGCCAGCGGATTTGTCTTGTGTTTGTTGATTTCATCGCCATCCGGGAGCGCGTCACCGTCGGTGTCAGCTTTGAGAGGATCCGTCCTATGAATGGAGATCTCGCTGCCATCGGTCAGACCGTCGTCATCTGTGTCAGGCTTCAGTGGATTTGTCTTGTGTTTGAGCACTTCGTCGCCATCACTCAGCCCATCCCCGTCTGCATCAGCCTTTTTCGGGTCAGTCTTGTGCATGTTGACCTCAGCCCCGTCATTCAGGCCATCCCCATCCGTATCGGGATTGGCAGGGTTGGTCAAGGTCGTCTTGACTTCTTCTCCATCCTTGAGTGCATCATTGTCTGAATCGGGGTTTTCACGATTCGTTCCTAACTTGCCTTCTTCACCATTGGTGAGTCCATCCATGTCGGCGTCATCGCTCGGGCTACGGCCGACGAAGAAGTTGAGTCCGGCCTTGGCGGTCGCATAACCATCGCTCCCATTTCCTTCGACATAATCGGTCCAGGCGTCCATAAAGCGATAACTTACGTCGATAGTGAACGCAACGTCTTTTGAGGCAAATGCATGAAACCCAAGGCCAACAGGAATGTGCATTGAAGTCTGCCACTCATCCTGCGGAACGTAGATGTTGTTGGTCGTCCGTCGCTTGAAAAACATGCCGCCCGCTCCGACATATCCATAGGGGGCAAAAGATTGGCCCGGTGAGAAATACCACTTGGCCACAAGTGATGCCGGGATACCGTCAACCTTCAGAAAGCCATACGGGATTGTTGCTGAAACGGGATCCTGCTCTGATTTCAGGAGTTCCCAGCCGGTGAGCAAACTCAGGCCAAGCGATCGCGAAAGACCATACCCTATTTCAAGCTCTGCCCCCGGGCCGGGTTTGATTTCACTCAGGCTATTCACCCACAGATTGACACCCCCCCGGGGACCAATGGTCCAGCGGCCATCAATGTTCTGAGCGGGAAGAACCTCAGCCAGAAATGCGATGAGGAAGAGGGGGATTGCAAATCTTAGCATTGTTCCTCCGGGGATGGTGGTTTGTGTCGTTTAGTAGAGGAGAAATGCGA
>DAIPLH010000346.1:0-3737 GCA_036769325.1 Bacteroidota bacterium | reverse complement strand
CAGTCGGGCAGGTCTTCGCCCGGCCTCCGGCCGAGGCCTCGTCTCGAGACGGGGGTCTTTGCGGCCAAGATCCTACGATCCGAAAAATCCGGATATCAATCTCAAAGCGGGAAACAATTCAGAAGCGCAAACACCGAAGTCTTTGGCCGGGTCCATGATGGAACCATTACGCCAGATGCATCTCCCCCTTCAGGACCGTAACAGCCTGGCCGCCGATGAAAATCGATTTCACTTTGTTTTCCTTGGTCAGGGTGAGTTCAATGGAGACGCGACCCTTCCGGCCGATCACATCACCCTGTTCACCGGTCAGCATTACTTTTTCCCCCTCGAACTTCATCTTTCCGAATTCTGCGAGGTACGCGCCGAGGGGTCCGTTTGTTGAGCCGGTCACCGGATCTTCGTCAATGCCAACGGGCGGGGCAAAGAATCTCGAGTGAACATGAGAAGTTCGGTCAACCGTTTCGGTTGTGAACACACAAAGGCCCGTCAAATTCCGGTTCGAGAGGAACTGCCCCATCGTGGAAAAATTGGGCTTCATCGCGAAAATGGTATGGAGCCTTCGAATCGGTACATACAGGGAATCCGTCATCACGAGGGGCATGCGATTTTCAATCTGATCAAGATTGATATTCAGGATACGCATTGCATCAAGCTTGTATTGTCCGGCCCGGACAAACCTTGGTGGCGCAAGCCCGAGCATCACGTCAATATGGCCCTTTTCCTTTGTCACCCGAACCGGGAGTACCCCGGATCGCGTTTCCAGCTTAAACTCATACTTTCCCGGTCCCCGCATACCGTGCAGGTTCTCCTCAGCTAGAACATGGAAGCAGGCAATGGTTGCGTGTCCGCACAGCGGAACTTCCGTTTGGGGAGTAAACCAGCGGATCTGCAGATCGGCTCCCGAGGTTGATGCAGGAAGGAGAAATGCCGTCTCCGAGACTGACATTTCCCGGGCAATCTGCTGCATGGTTTCATCATTGAGTCCCTCGGCGTCGGCAACGACTCCCGCCGGATTTCCTGTGAGCGCGGTAGCGGTAAACGCATCAACCTGATGAATTGTTATGATGGTTCGTTTGCGAACTCTTACAGGTACGGCTGGATCTGATCGAACGAGTTCAACCGGTGTCATGACAGTCCCTCCTTTGAATCAGCCGTCAACCCCATCACATTAACCGCCACCAGCTCCTGTTTCCGGCGCACATAATAGAGCATCCCGCCCTGAATCAGGAAGGAATCGGGGACAAACATACCCTCACCCTCCGAGATGGCATCTGAATAGAATTCTGAGTTGTCGGAGCCACCGATGACCACGAGCCTGCCGACGCTTTCGTCAGCGTGGCCATCCTGGTAGACAACAACCGCACCAAAGCCTGTCGGGATCCATGAGAAGATACCTGACCCCTTCTGGTGCTCCAAATAGTGTTTGATGAAAAGCGGAGTCCTGGCATCTTCGTTCAAAGTGGTCTCCGGGAAGAGAATCTCATGAGGGAGGCTTTCGGTCTCTTCGGCGAGGTCCATCGAGCTCTGCCCTTCAGCAAGAATTCGTCCGGATTTGATATCAATCGAAGTGTACTTCTTCTGACCGAAGGAACCACGTGATCCGATGATCGTGTTGTTTGTCCCTCCCTCAAAACAGAGCTCAGGATGTTCCCATTGACGATTTCCCGTTACCACATCCACGGCCGTTATTCCTTTATGAAACGGCATGTCCGGCGTTGCAAATCCATGGAGAACAAGAGAATCATTGGCTACAGTTTCGACGCCGACCCACCAATCCTCAAGGAGGGCCTTCGACCAGGCAACCCTTCCTGTGAATCGATTCAGAGAAAAAAACGAGGCCTTCTTGCGTGCGATATCCCTTTCCTCACCAACAATCCAATCTGACCCGGTGGGATACACACGCCACAGTGAGGTTCTGGAACGGTAGACCCATGAAGTCCGCAGTTTCTTGTTGCCGAACGGGGAGAGCTTCACGAGGTTCGCTAAAAATTTTAAACAAAATAAGAATTAAGGAACGCAGAAACAAGCGCGGGGCTATCGACCCGGATTCCCCTGACCGGGGCCCTGTACGAGGTATTTCTCAAGAATAGGCCTGATTTTTTGGAGCGCCATTGATCGATGGCTGACCCTGTTCTTTTCAGCAGGGGTCATTTCTGCGAAGGTCATTTCTGACCCATCCGGAACAAATACCGGGTCATAGCCAAACCCGTTGCTTCCCGCCGGCTCTTCTGCTATCCTCCCCCGGCAGACACCTTCAACAATCTCCGCTTTGCCGTTATTCACAAACGCCAGAACAGATCTGAATTGTGCGTAACGCCGCCGGGGAGGAACACCCAGCATCTCTTCCAGAAGTTTCCTGCAGTTTGATTGATAGGTCGCTCCGGGCCCTGAAAACCTCGAAGAAAAAACCCCGGGAGCACCATTCAGGTAATAGACCTCAAGTCCGGAATCGTCGGCCAGGGATGGGAGTCCGGTCATGTTGAACACGGTCCGTGCTTTGATCAGCGCATTCTCCTCAAGGGTCTCTCCGTTTTCGACAATCTCCCCAACCTGAGGAAACGAATCAAGCGTGAGGATGTCCAGGGCAAGTCCCTGGGTCAGAGCTTCAAGCTCACGTGCCTTGTCTTTGTTGTGCGTTGCCAGAACAAGCTTACGCTCCATTAACCAGCTCTCGTATTGCTTCATCGATGGTCTGAACCCCGACAACGTCGAGACCTGACTGCACTCTGAGATTCTTGAGGTTTCCTGTGGAAACCACCATTTTCTTGAAGCCGAGTTTTCGCGCTTCCTGAATGCGTTTTTCGATCTGACTCGCGCTCCGAACCTCACCACCCAGTCCAACCTCGCCCACCGCGACAGCCGAGGGGTCAACCGGGCGATCCCTGACACTTGAAACAATTGAGACAGCTACACCAAGATCAGCGGCAGGTTCATCGACCCGTACGCCTCCTGCGATATTCACAAAGACATCATACTGCCCAAGCCGGACACCGGATCTCTTTTCCAGCACGGCAAGAAGCATTTGCAGCCGCCTTCCGTCGAACCCTGTAGCCGTCCGCTGTGGAACGCCGTAACTCGTCGGCGTTACAAGCGCCTGGACTTCCAACAGAAGCGGTCGAGTGCCCTCAAGGCTGGCAACAACAGAGGACCCCGAAGCCCCCTTCATGCGTTGCGAAAGAAATGATTCAGATGGATTCAGAACTTCCTGCAATCCATTTTCCCGCATCTCAAAAATCCCGATTTCATTAGTCGATCCGAACCTGTTCTTCATCGAGCGAAGCACCCGAAAGGCGTAATGCCGCTCTCCCTCGAACTGCAGGACGGCATCGACAATGTGTTCCACGACTTTCGGACCTGCAAGGACACCCTCCTTCGTCACATGCCCTACGAGAAACACTGCACCACCAAGGGATTTTGCCGTTTTCATCATCAGTCCTGTCACCTCACGGACCTGCCCCACCGTCCCGGGAGCGCTTTCGAGGCCGGCCCGGAACATCGTCTGGATCGAGTCGACGATCGTCACCATTGGACGGGACCTGTGAATGATCGAGTCGACAAGATCAATGTCCGTCTCCGCCAACAAGAGAAGGTCCGGGCGCAAAGCGGAGCCGAGTCGACTTGCACGGAGCTTGATCTGGGAAGCCGATTCCTCGCCGCTCACATAAAGGACCTCCCCTCCATGGACAAGCGATGCCATTTGAAGCATCAGGGTGGACTTCCCGATCCCGGGATCGCCG
>DAIPLH010000345.1:2262-3738 GCA_036769325.1 Bacteroidota bacterium | reverse complement strand
GGGAAAGCTCCTCTGGACGGAAGATGGCGGTGTTTCCTGGACGCCTGCCGTGATCGATTCGCCTGACTTTGCACATTGGTCTATCTATCGGTTCAACTTCTACGACTCGCTCTACGGACTGGCGATGGGCGGGCATTTTGATGTCACCGGTCTGATCTGGAAGACAACCGATGGCGGCAAGTTCTGGGACCACCAGCGGGTTGCCGGCGAGCCGGTTTTTGACAGCCACTTCCTGGACTCGTCCAATGTTCTTGCAGTGAGCGGGGACCTGGACATCGGTTCCGGCATGGTGAGAACATCAAACGCGGGCGAGAATTGGGTCTATACGTACCTCGGAATTTGGGGACAGGCAACAAGCGTGTCATTCCGGACTGCCTCTGAGGGATGGGCGACACTGGGATTTGCGTCAACGTACATGGTGACAACCGATACCGGGCGGACTTGGACGTCCATGTTTACACCCGACAGCTCAAGAGTTTTTGACATCGTGTTTTATGATTCGACCCACGGGTTCATCGTCGGAGGTGAAGGTTCGATCCTGAAATACACCGGCATTCCCACTTCAGTTTCGGAGGATCACCCTGATCTTCCGGATCAGATCCAACTTCTGCAGAATTACCCCAATCCCTTCAATCCGCGAACTACAATCCGGTATGTTCTTTCGGAGAGAAGTACAGTCAGGATTTCCGTTGTCGACCTTGCCGGACAGGAAGTGGCGCGCTATGACCGCGGGATTCAATCCCCTGGACCTCATGAGATGGTTGTCGGGGAGAACACGATGGCATCAGGTGTCTACTTCTGTCGCATCGTAGTCGATCCGGCCGGCGATGGTCCTTCGCATAGCCGGAGCATTAAGATGGTGTTGTTGCGTTGACGTGAGGTTTTAGCGCAGATACAGCATCTTCCGGGTTTCAGTGTATCCTTCCGCTTTCAGCCTGTAGAAATACACTCCGCTTGGCAGCCCCTGGGCACTCCAGTGCCGCCTGTAGGTACCGGGTCCAAGCTTTTCGTTGACCAGAGTGGCAACCTCACGTCCGAGTACGTCGGCCACCTCCAGCCTCACGAATCCGTAATCTGTAATCCGGAATCTGATCTCTGTTTCTGCATTGAACGGATTCGGATAGTTCTGGATCAGACCATTGGTCAGTGGAAGGTCTGGCCCTTCGGTGACCGAAGTTCCCAGATCCGAAAGATCGATCGGGCACGTCCAGATCTGGTAAATTCCTGTGGAGTTGTCCATCCAGACCGGCCAGAGGGTATCGCCGACGGAGGTCATTCCGATGTTGTCTCCCTGATAGCCCTGGCCGAGTCCTCCTATGGGAAGCGGCTGAAAGGTGTGGTCACTCACCTGGTAGTCAACCCAGCTCACTCCTCCATCGGTCGAACGTGAAAGAAAAACCGCAGCCGAGTCGGAAGTTGTGTTCCGGTCATCGTAGTACAGGACATTGAGCCCGCCCGCCCCATCCACATGGACCG
>DAIPLH010000345.1:0-2252 GCA_036769325.1 Bacteroidota bacterium | reverse complement strand
CGCGGGAAAGTATTGCAACTTCCCGTTGCTCACCGCATCCTGATTTACCCGCACACCTGCAGACCATGTCAGACCTCCGTTTGTTGAGCGGTGCAGAAGGATATCCGCGTCGGATCCGGCAGGCGCGATGTTCTTTTCGCCGCTGACAATGTAGATCCATCCATCACGACTTCCCCCACTGTTGTCGATTGCAATGCGAGGCAGGCCGTTCACCCGGATATTTGCTTTCTCCGGGAACGTCCCCATGATGCCGTTCATATCGAATGCATTCTCCAGCACAGTCCATGATGCCCCACCGTCGGTTGATGAAGCAAATCCCGCATAGTCCTCGGTAAATGGAGAAGCGGGAAGTGCCGCCGCCCAGCAGACAACCAGTGTCCCATCAGTTGCGATCGCGATCTCACCTCCAACGCATCGTTGGGGTGGGTTGTTTATCTGAGCAGAGACGCTCCAGTTTGCAGCGCCGTCATCGGTGTAAGCAAACAAGACAGGAAATGGAAGTGCAAACCTGACCCAAACAGCGTATGAGCGACCGTAGAAAGGACTTGACGGATTTCCATCCGATGCCAGTGTTGCCCGGTCCTGATCCTCATCCTCGACTGTCCTTTGTCCGGACCACGTAACACCATTGTCGGTTGAATAGTGCGAGTAGAGTCCCGGAAGAACATTGCCGAGCCTGACAAGGATAAAACGGCCGTTCTTGTCAATTGCGATTCCGGGGTCGCCGCGGTGAAACGTGATGGGAGATCCGTTGCACGTGTCCGTCCCCGACCATGTGGTGCCGGCGTCAGTGGAAACATATATCCCTTCGCTGACAAACCCCGAGGACAGGACGATTGTGTTTGCGCTTGCAAACAGGATGGTTGGGTCATGGGGATGGTGCACAATGAACGTTTCGGTCTGGGTTACCGTACCTGGATGGAGCCTGAAATTCGCACCGATCCTGAGATTTCCCCCTGCCGATTTCGGGAGATCAGATGCATTGGAACTAGAAAACACGCAAAGAATGAGAAGGAAAACGCCACAACCGCACGCCCGTGTGAACTTCATGATGCGCCAATCCCTTCTGCTATTAGAATGTGTAACCCAGGTTCAGGCTGCCGAAATAACTTCTCGGCTCCCCGGCCTCATAAAACTCCCCGTTGGCGGAGTTCGTGTTCACGAATGCGACGTAGACCTCGTCGAACATGTTGTTCACTCCGGCAGAAAGGAGCACATTGAACCTCCCGAAGTTCAGGTCGACACCGGCCGTGACTCCGGTAATGGAGTAGCCATCCGTCTTCGCGCTGTTTGCATCGTCGACATACATGCCACTTCCAAAGCGATACGTTCCCTTGAGAAATCCTGTGTGTGCTTCTGTGAACTCATGCTGGTACTCAAGCGCCATCGCGCCGTAGTGCATCGGTGTGCTTGGGGATGTGTTTCCGGAGAAGTCCTGCTCCATGGTCACAGTGTTCCCGAGGCTGTCGACTCCCACAACTCCTGCCTGGTATGTATCGTACGAAAAATTAGAGTAGGTATATGCCGCCTTTGCGCTGAGCCCGCCGATAATACTGCAGTCAAGACCGAGTTCCAGCCCTTGCTTATCTGTTCTGGCTGAATTCCGGAAGTACACATCACCAAACACCTCAAAAGGGACGATTTCGTTTTCGATGACGGAATTGAAAAGGGTTGCCTCAAACGAAACCCGGCGGAAAAAGGTCGAATTGAAAGAGACAACATTTCCCTTGATCCCAATCTCAAAGTTTTTCGATTCCTGTGGTTCAAGATCGGGGTTGAGCAACGACGTCGGGTCCGAGCTTGTTGGGAAATTGTCGAGCTCGTTGCCTGCCGGCGAATCGAAGCTGAGTCCGTACGACGTGTAAAGAGCAATCGTTGGAGTGAGCTTGTAGTTCAACGCTGCCTTTGGGGTGAAGTCCTCAAAGCTTCGTTTGGAGTTCTGCGCTGCGAGAATCTGATTCTTGATGTCAAAGACGATCTTATCCCAGCGCCCGGTGAGCATGAGGTCCATCTTCTCCGGAAGCAGATTGAAGGTGAGCTGATAATACGCCCCCGCGTTTCCGATTACCTCGTTTGTCAACCCCGTCAGGATATCGCTCTTCACACCGCCAATGTTCTGGTAGAACTCCACGGGTCCGCCCTGGTAGAGCAGGTCTGTTCCAACGGAGAACTCGTGAGCCCGTCCAAACAGGTTATACCGGTAAGCGTAGCGCCCTGTAAATCCCAGCCCCTCGCGGTTGATGATGCGGTAG
>DAIPLH010000344.1:0-3748 GCA_036769325.1 Bacteroidota bacterium | reverse complement strand
TGCGAATCTTCCAATCCTTCAGGTGGTCTCAGGCGGGGACGGAACTGAGCCCTACGAGGGAGAGGGAACCGCAATCAACTCCGCAAACAACGAAATCTCACTGGATGGTCTTCAAACAAGTGAGGCCAAGGAAAAGATCGCTGATTGGCTCACCCAAAAGGGGATGGGGAAGAAGGCAACACAGTACAAACTGCGCGACTGGCTCTTCTCCCGCCAGCGCTACTGGGGTGAACCGATTCCCATTGTTCATCTTGAAGACGGGACGATGAAGGCTCTTGATTCATCTGAACTACCGCTCCTTCTTCCCGACCTGAAAACATTTCAGCCAAGCGGAACAACGGAATCACCGCTTGCCCTTGCGGGTGATTGGCTCACCGTGAAGGATCCGGAAACAGGGTTGCAGGGAAAGCGGGAAACGAATACAATGCCGCAATGGGCAGGGTCCTGTTGGTATTACCTGCGGTATCTCGACCCGACCAATGAGCATGAGTTCTGCTCCTCAGCGAACGAACGCTATTGGATGCCTGTGGATCTCTACGTCGGCGGATCCGAGCACACAGTGCTCCACCTGATCTATGCCCGCTTCTGGCACAAGGTTCTGTTTGACCTCGGACATGTGTCCACAAAAGAACCCTTCAGGAAACTCCGGCACCAGGGAATCATCCTTGGGGAGGATAACAGGAAAATGTCTAAGGGGTTTGGTAACGTCGTCAACCCTGACGAGGTTGTGAGCCGGTACGGAGCGGATTCTCTTCGCCTCTTTGAGATGTTCATGGGTCCGCTTGAAGATATGAAACCTTGGAATATGCACGGTGTCGAGGGTGTTTACAGATTTCTTGGCAGAGTCTGGAGACTCTTCGTTGACGAGGATGGTAACCTCATTAAGAGCGTTCAGGAAGCTCCTGTTCCGGAACACCTCGATTTTGTCTTTCACTCGACTGTGAAGAAAGTAACAGATGATATTGAGAACCTTCGCTTCAATACGGCAATCAGTCAGATGATGATTTTTGTCAATGAAGCGACGAAAGAAGAGATAAAGCCGCGTTCGGTCCTCGAAAGGTTCCTCCTGCTGCTTGCTCCCTTCGCCCCGCATATTGCAGAGGAGCTCTGGAGCCGTCTTGGGAAAGAGGCGTCACTTGCCTATGAACCGTGGCCGGCACACGATCCCGGAAAAATCGAACAGTCTATGGTCGACCTGGTTCTTCAGGTTAACGGCAAAGTCCGGTCACGGCTGCGGGTTCCTGTGGACACGCCGCGTGAGAAGCTTGAGGCCCTCTGTCTGGCTGATGAAACCATGAAAAAATATCTTAACGGAAAAAAACCAGTCCGCGTCATCGCCGTGGAGAACAAACTCGTGAACGTGGTCGTCAGCTGAGCTCACACCCCCAATGAACGTCTATCGCCGTCTCCTCCCGTATCTCCGCCCGCACGTTCGCCGACTCATGACAACGACTGCATGCATGTTCGGCTATGTCATTTTCAACCTGGCATCCGTTGGCCTTATCATGCCGTTTGTCGACACTGTTTTCAAGCAAGCCCCATCGACGGTGGCGCCGAGCGGAGATGAATCTTTCGGGCTGACGGACCTGAAGGCGATGATGAATGCCGTGATCGACGGCTGGATCAGGGATCATGACAGGGGGGAAGTTCTGCAATGGCTTGTCTTCTTTATCGTCCTGAGTTTTCTCCTGAAAAACATCTTTGGTCTCGCCCGTGCATTCGTCATGGCGGAGGTTGAGCAGGGAATCATCCGCGACATACGCAACGATCTCTACAAGCATCTTCATTCTCTCTCTCTGGCCTTCTATACGGAAGAGCGCAAGGGAACCCTGATCTCCCGCGTGACGAATGATGTGAGAACAATCAACGATTCGCTGATGGCAATTATCAATTCGATCTTCCGGGATCCACCACAGATCATTTCGTATGTCGTTGTGTTGTTCCTTTTCAACTGGAAGCTGACCCTGCTGGTCTCACTCCTTCTTCCGGCAACGGGGTTTGTCGTTGGAAAGATTGGAAATGCCCTGAAACGCGCGAGCCTCCGGTCACAGGAACAAATGGGTGATATTACCTCTATTCTCGACGAGACACTGTCCGGCATCCGCATCGTCAAAGCTTTCGGGATGGAGCAGTTCGAGATCTCGAAATTCCGGAAAGAGGCAGAGCAGTACAAGAACACCATGGTCAAAATCATCCGGAGGCGAAACCTCGGAGGACCGATTTCAGAAATGCTTGGAGTGACTGCGGTCGCGATCATTCTCTGGTTCATGGGGAAGGATATTCTGCGGGGAGAATCGGCGATGACCCCTGGCGGGTTCATGTTCTATATGACCATGATCTACTCTCTGATCCAACCTTTGAAACTCTTTACCCAGGTCTTCAACAGTTTCAAGGAGGGAGTGGTTGCCGCCGAACGAGTATTCCAGATCCTGGATGAGAAGCCGCGGGTGTCGAGCAAGCCCGGGGCCGTGAAGATCACAGAATTCCGCAATGAAATCGTGTACGACAATGTCTCATTCCGGTATGAGACAGGCCGGCTTGTTCTCTCCGATGTTTCGTTTCGCATTGGGATCGGCCGCATCACCGCGCTCGTCGGACCAAGCGGGTCGGGAAAGTCAACCCTTGTTGATCTCCTGCCGAGGTTCTATGATGTTACCGGTGGGGCGATCAGGATCGATGGGCGCGACCTCAGGGATATCGACGTGGACTCGTTGCGGTCGCTCATTGGGGTCGTAACGCAGGAGACGATTCTGTTCAATGACACGGTGAGAAACAACATCGCCTACGGGCGGCCGGAGGTCTCCATCGACCTGCTCGTCCAGGCCGCAAAAGCAGCGAATGCACACGATTTCATCATGAAACTACCTGGTCAGTATGACTCGCGCATCGGCGACAGAGGCGTCAAATTATCGGGCGGTGAGAGACAACGGCTATCACTCGCCCGTGCAATCCTGAAAAACCCTCCCATCCTCATCCTTGACGAAGCAACCTCTGCCCTTGACACAGAATCGGAGCTGCTTGTTCAGGAGGCAATCGAACGCCTGATGGAAGGGAGGACGTCGATTGTGATTGCACACAGACTCTCAACGGTTCAGCATGCGGACGAGATCATTGTTGTGGAAGGAGGACAGGTTCGTGAAACCGGGCAGCACAAGGACCTCCTGCAGGACGAAGAGGGGTTGTACAAACGCCTTTATGAAATCAAAACCAAGGATGATCCCGAGGTGTGGGCCGACCTCATCAAGTTGTGCCGGGTGTTGAATCAAACACCGGCGGATCAGTTGGAGAAGGCGCTTGAGCCATTGCTGGACGTGGATGGCGTGTTGAAATTTCTCGCGCTCGAAAATGTGCTGGTCAACAACGACGGCTACTGGGTGCGGGCGAGTGACTACAGTCTTTACCAGGACACGAAAGGTCGCTTCCACCTGATCCCGCATGACGCGAATGAGACGCTCAGTGCCGGCGGCGGCCCCGGCGGACCGGGCGGTTTCGGCCCGCAGATGATCGTGACCCAGCAGATACTGGAGCAGGCGGACCAGAACGACGATGGCCAGCAACGCGGCGGACAGCAACAGGTACGTTGGCGCCGTGCTCTGCATGAAGTCGAGTGCAAGGCTGCCGCCGTAGGCAGTCCCCGGCACGCGTTGCACGGATGCGTACCAAAGCAGCAACAGCACCATCTCGAACAGCCGCGGCCCGCGACTGAGGCTGCCGCAGGCCAGTGCCAGGGCGGAGAGGAAGCCCGCGC
>DAIPLH010000343.1:0-3756 GCA_036769325.1 Bacteroidota bacterium | reverse complement strand
GCGGTCGGCAGAGTCGCTGCGGATCCACAGTGGGATGCACTCTGGGCAGAATATGAGTACCTGCACGAACTGGGCGCAACAACCCCGGCTGAAACCAAGGTGCTTGGAAATTATCCCAATCCATTCAACCCGTCAACAACCATCAGCTACACGATGGGACAGGCTGGCTGGGTAACACTGAAGGTCTTCAACACCCTCGGTCAGGAAATTGCCACACTGGTTGACGGTTACCAGACCGCAGGTCAACAGACGGCGCTATGGAACGGCCTGAATAAGAATGGTCAGACGGTGTCAAGCGGTCTCTACTTCTATCGCCTCTCAACCACTGGTGCGGTGCATAGCGGTAGAATGCTGCTCGCAAAGTAATCCCTATCCCAATGAGCCCTCACTTCGGGGGCTCATTGCGTTTTTCCGGGGCGCACACTATTGCACGGCTATAGCCGGGGCTGCACAAACTGAATCAACTCTACCACCCATCGGAGGTTTGCATGAAGAGGATACGATCATTGCTCATGGGAGGCGCGACACTCCTGTTCTCGGCAATTGCCATCGGAGCATCGCCCGCTACAAAGATTGATACACATTTGCAGGGCGTCCTTTCCCGGACCGCGTCAACCGAGTTTGTCGATGCCTACGTCGTTCTCTCGGACCGATTGACATATGACGAGGTCATGGGTCAGGCGTTTGGACTCGCCCGGAAGGCCCGGCAGAAGGAAGTTGTCCGGATTCTCAAAGCTCACTCAGCAGCGACGAGAACAGAAGTCGAATCTTTCCTTCGTCAGAGCGAAGCCGAAGGAACGGTTCGGAATGTCACCATTATCTGGGCCATCAACAGTATTTCGTTCTCGGCCGCGCCAACTATATTCGGGGAACTGGCAGAGAAATTTCCTTCTGTTGAGAAAATCTTTTTCGACCCGAAACACCCCATCGATCAGCTACTCGACGACAACGGAATTTCCCGATACAATGAAAAAAATAACATCCACGACAACCCCATCCTTGCACCACAAATAGGGCTTACACTGATCAATGCGCCTTCGGTATGGGCAGCAGGAGACAGCGGCCAGGGTGTGCTGGTTGCAAACATCGATACCGGTTGCGACTGGGACCATGTCGATCTTCGGGGAAATATCTGGAACAACCTCGGCGAGGATGCCAATGGCAACGGGTACACGGTCGTCCCGGCCGGAAATGCGTTTGACGCGGGCGATATCAATGGAATCGATAACGACGGGAATGGACTGATCGATGATCTCATTGGCTGGGACTATGTAGGAAACGACAAGGATCCCCAGGGCGGTGCCAGCCATGGCACTTCGACATCCGGACTTGTTGCCGGCCAGGGAGCAGGCGGAACGCAGACTGGCGTCGCCCCCAGAGCAAAGCTGATGATCCTCGAACCCAGCACAGAATCGAATGTCTGGGTAGCCATGCAGTATGCCATCGACAAGGGAGCTGACATCACAACCAGCTCGCTGAGCTACAAATGGTATTTCTCGCCACAGCCAAATTATCCCATGTGGAGAGAAATAACAGACATGGAGCTCGCTGCCGGTATGGTACACACCAATTCCACCAGCAACGATGGCGGCCTGTTCAGTCTTGCTCCAATTCCCTATAACATCTCGGCCCCAGGCAATTGCCCACCCGCCTGGTTGCATCCAAATCAGACCCTGATTGGCGGACTCAGTTCGGTGACAGGGTGCGGTAATGTGGAGGCCACAACGGACATTATCGCGACATCGTCACCCTACGGACCGGCTGCCTGGGAAGACATTCAGTCGGTTCATCCGAGCTATCCGTTTGACATGCCGATAGAGTACCAGGATTATCCTTATGAAACATCACCCGAGCAGGGACTTCTCAAGCCGGATGTGTCCGCACCTGGCAATGGAACGACTTCATTGAGTGAAGGAGGCGGTTATTCTTCGTTCTCCGGGACCTCCGGAGCGACACCACATGTAGCCGGAACCGCTGCCCTCATCCTCGGGGCCAACCCGGATCTCGAACCCGCAGATGTTGCGCGCATTCTTCAGACAACGGCCGTTGAAAAAGGGGCTCCCGGAAAAGACCCACGGTATGGGGCCGGACGCATCGACGCCTACGCTGCATACCTCGAAGCGATCTCTGGTGGCGGAGGCATTCAGTGTAACAGCATTTTCTTCTTCAATGCGAAATGTAATGCGAACGGTGCAGCCCAGGCAATGGTCAAGATGACCGGAGACTGGACTGGAGAAACCGTGACCTTCGATCTCGATGGCGACGATATCGTCTCCCCTGTCATGAGCAATGGAACAAACTCCATCGCCAAGATGACCGTTCCGCATGCAGGCATGGGTTCCCATACTGTCACACTTGAGGACCCGGCTGGTTGCTATTCACCTGTCGTGTTCAACTGTCAGGTCGATGCTGCACCCGATCCCGAATGGGATGCTCTCTGGGCCGAGTATGATGCTCTTCAAGAAGCGTCTTTCAAGACGCTTCCCACCGAGACCAGGATCATCGGAAACTATCCGAATCCCTTCAACCCCTCTACCACAATCTCCTATAGTATCGGAGAGGCATCGGTGGTGTCGTTGAAGATCTTCAACACCCTCGGACAGGAAGTCGCAACACTGGTCAACGGTCTTGAACAGGCCGGGACAAGGACTGCGGTCTGGAACGGAACGAACAACACCGGCTCTGCTGCAGCAAGCGGCGTCTATATCGTACGACTGGTCACCGGTCAGCACGTCAGTACACAACGTATTCTGTTCATGAAGTAGAACTATTCAACCGTATCCCGCTTGAAGGAATCTCACCGACAAGCGGGATGTGGCATGTAGTGCTGTTCCTTTTTCTTCCATGTTCATGAGAACCTGATTGTCTCCTGGGAGGATGTCCCGGCCGGATGGCTTTCGTGGGAATGAGGGACTGTAACAACGCAACTATTGTTTTTTCAATTATCTGAACTGGAGAGGTCCCGCCCATGCGAGTTCGTTGGCTAATTCTTGTTTGTTTTGTTATGTGTGTTTCCACCGTTTTCTCAGCTGAGAAATTCAGCAGTATCCGGATTTTCATTCCTGATAAAGCCCTGCTCGGCCAGGTGTGGTCCACAGGCCTTGATTTCGAGGGGACGACCGGGAAGCCGGGCGGATGGATGACCTTCGTAGCCGGTGAGTCAGAGCTGGCACAGTTGGCAAGCAAAGGGATTAGCTACGAGGTGCTGATCGATGACCTCGCAAGCTATACCGAGAAGCAGATCATGGAGAACCATGAGATCACAACCGGGTTCGGCTACGGTAGCATGGGTGGCTTCTATACCTATGCAGAGGTTGTCGAAGATCTCGACTCCATGTATTCGCAATACCCCAATCTGATCACCGAACGCGACTCGATCGGGAACACTCACCAGTCGAGAGCAATCTGGACTGTAAAGATCTCCGATAATCCGACGGTGAACGAGCCACAAGAACCTGAGGCTCTCTACACCGCACTGCACCATGCCCGTGAACCACAGAGCATGATGACAGTCATGTACTACATGTGGTGGCTGCTGGAGAACTACGGGACAGACCCCGAGGCAACGTACCTGGTCAATAACCGTCAGATGTGGTTCATCCCGGTGGTCAACCCCGATGGCTATGTCTACAACCAGCAGACCAACCCCAACGGTGGTGGCTTCTGGAGGAAGAACCGGAGGAACAACGGTGGCGGCTCCTTTGGCGTTGACCCGAACAGGAACTATGGTCCGTTCTTCATGTGGGATGCTCCAAA
>DAIPLH010000342.1:0-3756 GCA_036769325.1 Bacteroidota bacterium | reverse complement strand
TCAAAATTTCGTATACTCACCCCATCTGCATAAGGCAGGATCACGTATCCATCTACCATGATTTACCGGAGGAGAAGGATGAAAAAGAATTCGCTATTACTTATACTCTCGCTTGTTTCGCTTCTCACTATGTCTCTTCTATTGACAGCATGTGAAGAGGAAACGACCATGGAGCTTACGGCCACGGTTATCGCCCCCCCAACCTCCATTGGCGCCTATTCGGCTGATGAAACATCGGTTGGCGTTGTGTGGACTGACTCACCCGACGAGGCAAACACCGCGGTTCTGAATCCAGCTTACCGCATCAATGTAAAAGACATGACTGGTACTGTTTTGCAAAGCCTTACAGGTATAAAGGGCGACAATATCAGGGTAGTAACTGGTTTGACAGAGGGGACGGTGTATTCATTTACGATCTCGATGATTGTTGACTCAACAGTGGTCACAAACGACTCTGTAACAGTCATGTGGTCCCCGGCAAAGCGAAGATTCGACGAGGGAGGCTTCCCGATCCAGGTGTTCGAAACGGCGAGCACATCGTTTCCGAGCGGGTTGGACATTTTTAGTGATGCCCTTGACGGTCCACAAACATTGTCATTGCTGGATCCTGCCAACTCTCTCATCGATCTCTTTGTCTTCACCGACACCGTATCCCAGGATCTGCTTATTCTCAGTGCTCATCTTGCGAGCGCGATACAGTTGCCGAAAACAACATTCTTTTCGACGACAATTGATAGCTCGGATGATTTGGACTTTGGTCGTACGACTCCGCCCGACGCCATAACATATAACACCACCGTGATCAGGATCCCTGCGGCCTCAGGCCAAACCACCGGTCGGATTATCTATGGAAAAACCGAGGAGAACAACTACTTCAGACTCCTGGTTGAGAGGGACGGCACCACGCTTGTCTGGGGAGTGGCCGACGATCGCTACCTGACACTTCAGATCTCCTATCAAAGCGTCGAGGGAGTTCCTTATGCGCGCCCTGTCAATCCGGAACGATTTAGGAAGAACTAGAATGAAAAGAACCCTGATCATAGCACTTGGTCTCCTCTGCGTCATAGGCTCTGTCCAGGCCGCAGATGACGTCACCATCAAAGGTGAGGTTGTGGATCTCGTTTCCTACGTGGTGAGCGGAGTAAAGGCCGATTCTCCACAGGGGATCGAAATTGTCAAAGCCAGCTCGGGCAGTGGCAACCCCCTTGGTATCCTCGAAACGGGAACGGGGAAGGTGTACGTCGTGACAATGAAGAAGGCCAACACAGGGAGTAACAAGACGCTCTCTGCGTGGATCGGGTCAAAGATCACCGCGAAGGGGCAAGTACTCACCAAAGGCGGAACACAGGTTCTGATCCTGACCACAATCGGCAAGTCGATGAACTAGGAGAACAGCCATGAAAGCGATAACACTATTTCTGACCATTCTCCTGTTGACCGGCTGCGGAGGAGACAAATCAGGCGACGAAAAGAAGCCAGAGATGCCTGAGACAACACAGACCTCTCCGCCGTCTCCCGAACCAACGGTGCCGGCTGAAGAACCAACTCCGGAAGCAACACCGACGACCCCACCGGCCTCAAAGCCTGTTTCAAAGCCGGCAGTCAGTACGGACGTGATGATTTATGGTGAAGTGATCGACATCGTCAGCTACTCAGCCAGCGGAGTCCTTGGATCAACTCCTAACGGTAAGGAAATCATCATTGCGAGCGCCCAGGGCGGCAACCCTCTCGGAATCCTCGAGAAGAAAACGGGCGATGTCTATCTGGTCACGATGAAACAGGCCAACAGTGTGACAAACACAACACTGTTGCCGTTTATCGGGATACCGATTGCGGCGAAGGGTGACGTTTATCGCAAGGGTGGACAGCAACTGCTCGTAATGAACACGATCGGAAAAAGTATCAAGTAGAAAAATGCTTCAAGTGGTTCAGTTGTCAAAAACGCCCTCTCACAGGGCGTTTTTTTTGGTCTACAAACAGGCCGAGGGCTCATGAAGCGAGACTGGAGTCTCGCTCTACAAACACATCTCATCAATCATGAATCATAATTCGTCAATCATCAATCACCACACCGCCATAGTAACCTGAGTATCTTGCCCCTTCAGGGCAAGATGGTGTTTTTCTTTTCCATTAGGTGAAGACTTCGTCTTCACCCTGGAATTATCAGGCCCCTTCGGGGCCTAGCCCGCCTCGACCGCATAGGACTACGAACGAGTCGGGTAAGCCACCATCTGTTGTCGGTTGTCAACCCCAATGGTCAATCCACAATCGTGAATCGAAAATGGTGAATTGAAAACCCTACTCCCACTCTCTCTCCACCTCGACAACACTGCCGTCACCATGAACAACCTCTATGGGGCAGGCCGGGAGTGATCGAAGAAATGTTTGTCCGTACGACTTCCTGAGGATTCGGGAGTCCAGGATTGTGATAAGACCCTTGTCCGTTTTCGACCGAATGAGCCGTCCCACCCCCTGCTTGAACTTCAGCACCGCTTCAGGAAGGGTATATTCCTGGAAGGGGCTTCCTCCTGTTTTTGTAATGAGCTCCATCCTTGATTCGATCAACGGGTGATCGGGGACTGCAAACGGAAGTCTGGTAATGACCACATGTTCGAGGGCCTCGCCGGGAACGTCCACTCCCATCCAAAAACTGTCCAACCCGAAGAGAACCGAGCGGATGTCCGCCTTGAACGCTTCAAGAAGCTGATGCCTGCCCATGGTTCCATCCTGAACCAGAAGAGTAATCCCCTCTTCCCCGAAGTCCTCCCGAAGGTCCTCACCGATTTTCCGCATCAGGGATGCATTGGTAAACAAGACGAGTGCTCTCCCCTGAGAGCGAAGAACCGCGCGAAGAATTCCGTCCGTGAGGGCCTTCTCAAATTCGGCGTCGTCAGGCGTTGGAATGTCACGTTCAATCATGAGCTGCATCTGTCTGGAAAAATCAAACGGAGAATCGAGGATCAGTGTCTCCGCCCGCATTGCTCCAAGACGGGATTGACAGTACGCCAGCGATCTGTTCACGGAGAGCGTTCCGCTGGTAAGGATCACCGTCGAGTTCTCGCGAAAGAGCCTTCCCCCAACACTCTCCGCAACGCTCGTCGGCGCTGCGTGGAGTACAACGTTTCTTTGCTTTCCACTGCCAAGCTCAACCCAGTAGGTCGCAGACCGATCTGCCTGTTCCAGAAATTCTTTGATCAGTATTCCTGCTTCCCATACAAGCCGGACTGCAGCAAGGAGCTCTTCCTTCTGAGCAACGTTCTTCTCATCCTCAGCCGCTTCACGGACCGCAGTCTCAAGCGCCCGAAGGTCATGGGTCGCTGTGTCTGTAACGAGATATGGTGCGCGTACGCGCAACGAATTCGAGCGGCCGCTCAGGTTCTGCACGACGTGCGCCACCTCATCGAAGAAAGCCCCGGTTGCCTCCTCTGCATCAACACACAATCCCTGAAGCTTTCTCAGCTTTGGCCGGGCAAGCAGTCCTTTTTTCGACTTTGCATTGAACAGCCGGTGGATTGCAAACAGGACCTGGTTCTTCGACAGGTTCTTGCCGGTCCCTGCACCGGCCACTTGCTCGAGCGTATGCGCTTCATCAAAAATAACAAAGTCGTTCTCGAACAGGAAGAACTCCTCTGAATCCTGCATGGCAAACAGGGTGAAGAACAGCGCATGGTTCGTAATGACCAGGTCCGCGCTCCGTGCCCTGAATCGCGCCTTCTGGAAAAAGCACGGGGGTTTGCATAGTGCCGGACTGCAGCT
>DAIPLH010000341.1:0-3775 GCA_036769325.1 Bacteroidota bacterium | reverse complement strand
ATCGACAAGAAAATGAGGCGCAGCAAGGGTGAGCCCGCGTAAACGTCGTCAGGATCCTTTTCGACAGGTGGGTCTCAAATTAAGAGGTGGCCTTCAACATGTCAAGAGTCGGTGACATCGTCCAAAACCATCTCTTTGTTTACACACGCACGTGCGATGATAAGGGAATACCCCGACAGCGACAACCAGAAGGATCACATCGAAGGTTCAACCGGGAAGGAATAAGGGAACAGTTGCCGTGAAGTCGGAGATCGAGTACAGGTATCTTTCGGAAGCAGTTATCGGACAATGACAAGCTTTCGTGCAAGTACACCCCCGGGCGTGGACAGCCGACAGAAGTAGACGCCGCTTGCCTGGTCTGATGCGTCCCAGGTGATCCTGTAATCACCAGGTGCTATCTCTTCATTCACCAGTCGCGCTACCGTCCTTCCAAGCAGATCGCAGATCGTGAGGGAGATGGGAGAAGCAGACTGGTTTCGCGCATGACTGGTGGGCAGATGAAATACGATATTCGAAGCTGCATTGAAGGGGTTGGGGAATGTTTCGAGACGGAACAATTCGTCCGGTGTGTCACCCTGTGATTCCATCAGCCCGGTGAGGGTTTGCACGTACTTGACGACGGCGTAATCGAGGCTGCTGACTCCCGTGACGTAGATACTCCCCTTTGAATCCAGGGCACATTCCGCCGGCACGTCAGCGCCTCCTGCGCTGCCGGAATTCGTGTAAGAGATCTCCCACTCTAGTTCTCCTACTGAGGAATATTTTATCGTCGTGTAATCGCGTGACGTCAGGGTACCCGAACTGTAGCCGGTGACATAAACGTTTCCGGACGTGTCGAGAACAATCGATGCCGGAGCATCCGCGCCGGCCGCAGGGCCGTCAAAGGGTCTCGTCCAGACAGTATCCCCGGCACTGTTGTAGCGAATTGTCAGGTAGTCAAAATGAGTTACCAGCCCTCCGTAACTCTTCCCAGTGACGAACAGATTGCCTGCAGCATCAACGACAAGATCAATTGCCTCATCTGATCCGTTCGCAACTCCGTTATAGACGGATATCCATTCCTCCTGACCCGTTTCAGTATATCGTATCGTTGTGAAGTCCATGCCTGAGCCGGCGTCAAAGGCTTTTCCTGTTACGTAGACGTATCCCAGATTGTCAACCACAACAGCGGACGCCTCATCATCGCCGTTTCCTGGGCCATTGTACCTCCACACACCCTGGAAAAAGCCTGACGGGTCTATCCAGACGGTTGCATAGTCATAGAACGTTGCTCCCCCGTCACTGATGCCTGTAACGTAGACGTTGCCTGCATGATCTACGGCGATCGCGTTGGCTCTGTCATAATTGCCGGCGGGACCGTTGAATCCGTGCATCCATTCTGTCTCTCCCGATGAAGTGTATTTGATGATGAAGTAGTTCTCAAAGATACTGTCCGGACTTGAGCCGACCTCGCTCTCTCCAGCCACGTAGATATTCCCCCACTCATCGATGGCCATGGCATGGGCAATATCCTTTCCGTTTCGGTTTCCGTTGTATCTCCTCGTCCAGACTGTATCTCCTCCGGGATCATATTTGATGGTGAGGAAATCGAAGTCCGATCCGTTTCCCAGACTCCCGCCCGTCACGCAGACGTTTCCGTCAGGGTCTGTTGCGGTGGCATTTGCAGAATCGGTGGAATCTCCTGTGCCGTTATAGCTGCGCAGCCAGAGAGAATCGCCGGATGAAGAATACTTGATCGTCACATAGTCTTCGGCCCGGGATTCAGCGCTCATGCTCCATCCCGTGACGTACACGTTTCCTGACTTATCTACCGCGATTCCTGTCGAGGCATCCGTCCCGTTCGTTGGACCGTGGTACCGTGCAGCCCATGATTCGACGACCTGTGCCCTGGGTGAAGGCGGCGCAAACAAACAGATGAGGAGCGCAGTGGCGAAGGGCCTGATCAGCCCTTGTGGGATTAGCGATTTCAGAGGGCCCACCGAGATTGGTTCAGTGCAGAGACAATAGGAGATGATATTATTTCGTGAGAAGCATTTTTTCAGACCGTATGATATTCCCGGCTTGAAGTCGATAGACGTAGATCCCGCTGGCCAGTGAAACGCCATCCTTTGAGCGACCGTTCCACACAACTGACCTGGCGCCGGATTTCTGGAATTCGTTAATAAGGGTAACGACCTCCTCTCCGAGCACGGAATAGACCTTCAGCGTGACCCATCCGTCTTCATCGATGAAATAACTGATGGTGGTAGAGGGATTGAAGGGATTTGGGTAATTACTTAGGGAGAGTGTTTCTTCAACCGTTTTTTCCTCTTCCATCCAAACATCACCGTCAGCTTCAGCTCCGCCGGGGCAATTCACAACGAGGGGATCGAAGCAGCCTGCCGGTTCCATCAGCAAAACCGTGTGACTTCCCGGATCAAATCCGGAAACGCTAATCTGAGCCCGGGAAGAGGTTCCTCGCGACTCTATCTCGGCTATGTAGGAGCTTCCATCAATCATGAATTCGACGGTTTGCCCCGTGTGTGATGTATTGTTAAGGATGACTCTTGCCCGAATTGTTCCACTGAAGGCGCATCGGGACTGGAACTGGTCGATGTCGCTGCACGATACTCCCTGATCCTGGGAGTACTTGATTGTCGCGAAATCTGCTCCGGTACCGTTTCCCACACTCTCACCTGTCACGTAAATGTTGCCTGATGCATCGATGGCCATCGCATAAGCGCGATCATCAGAATTTCCGGGCCCATTGTATCTCTGAACCCATTGCTGGAGGCCCGAAGAAGAATACTTCACCGTAGAGAAATCAAGTAGAGTCCCGCTTCCTGCACTTTCGCCGGTAACATAGGCATTGCCAGAATTGTCAGACACTACTACATGTCCGACATCGGAACCCAATGCGGGTCCATCATATCGTGAAGCCCACAGTTGCGTGCCGGACGAAGTGTATTTGACAGTGGCATAATCCGGAACTCCGTTTCCCCCATAGCTGCTCCCGGTAACGAGCACATTCCCCAGCCCGTCCAACACAAGAGAGTAACCAAAATCACCACTATTAAGCGGTCCGTTGTAAGTCTCAACCCATTGCTGAACACCGGATGTGCTGTATTGTATCGTCGTGTAGTCAAAGCCTGTAGCTCCATTGTGACTGTATCCTGTGACAAATACGTTTTCCGACCCATCGACGGCAATTGCAAGGGGCACATCATCCTGACTTGCTGATCCAAAATACGTGCGAACCCACTGCTCAGATCCTGAAGAATTGTACTTTATGGTGACATAGTCAAAATAACCCCCCTCTTCGGTAGTTGTCCCGGCGATATAGACATTTCCGGAACCGTCCAGCGCAAGTGAATAAGCGCCGTCATCTAGGTTGAGTTCGCCATTGTATCCTTGGGCCCATTGTAGAACCCCGGAAGAATTGTACTTGAGGGTCAAACAATCGTTATAGACGAAGGTGGTTTGTCCTGTCACGTAGACGTTTCCGGATGCATCCAGTTTAATGAACGAACCTATATCATTCCCGCCCGTCTGCGGCCCATTGTATCGATGAATCCATTCCTGATCACCCGACGTGTTATATTTTATTGTTGTGCAGTCAAACCCCCCCGCTCCATTCCCCCAGCTTCCACCTGTCACATACGCGTTGCCAGGTGGGTCGACGACGATTGAATAAGCATAGTCATAGCTGTAAGGACTTCCCGGTCCGTTATACCGTCGCATCCACTGCTGAACGCCCAGAGAATTGTACTTGATCGTAACGTAGTCATAATCGATG
>DAIPLH010000340.1:0-3776 GCA_036769325.1 Bacteroidota bacterium | reverse complement strand
AATGGTTCAACTCGTACGGGGTTCGGTTCAGCTCGGACGGGAAGTACCTGTTCTTCGTTTCTGATCGTTCATTCAATCCGACATACAGCCAGACGGAATGGAATCATGCATATCTCGACATGAGCAAGCTGTACCTCGTCACTCTGGCGAAGGACACGAAGTCACCTTTTGAGCCGAAGGCGGATGAAGTCGCAGTCACATCAGGCTCCGATGACAACAAGAAAGATGATGAGAAGAAGAAGGATGAGAAGAAAGACGATGCAGTGAACGTGAAGGTGAATATCGACGGATTGCAGCAGCGTATTGCTGCTATTCCGATCGATCCTTCTTCGTATGGGACCCCTGCGTCGGTCGGAGACAAGATCTACTACACGAGGTCGGGCAGCAAAGACGCAAAGCCGAAGATCATGATGTATGATCTCGAGAAACAGAAAGAGACGGAGCTCGGTGAATTCAACGGATTCGAGATCTCTGCAGATGGAAAGAAGATGCTTGTGGGAACAGGCGATGCATATTACATCATCGATCTCCCATCATCAAAGATCGATGCAAAAGAGAAACTGAATCTCAGCGACCTGAAGGTGACACTCGACCGTCGGGCCGAGTGGACCCAGATCTTCAACGAGAACTGGCGGCAGATGCGCGACTTCGTCTATGATCCAAATCTACACGGAGTCGACTGGCCAAAGATTCGTGAGGCATATTCCCAGCTCCTCCCGTTTGTGAACCACCGGGCCGATCTGACTTACGTCATTGGCGAAATGATCGGCGAATTGAATCTCGGTCATACGTATGTCGGCGGTGGCGATTACCCGAAGGCCGAGAGGATCCAGACCGGCCTCCTCGGGGCCATCATCGAACGCGACGGAGCCTCGGGATACTACAAAATCAAAGAGATCCTGAAGGGACAGAACTGGGAGGGTGACCTCCGTTCACCGTTGACGGAAATAGGTGTTGATGCGAAGGAAGGTGATTTCATTCTCTCTGTCGATGGACAGCCAACGAACAAGATGGAGAATATCTACGCCTCTCTCGTTGGCCGCGTCGGGAAACAAGTCCGGCTTGAGGTCAACGGCAAGGCAGATAAGTCGGGAAGCCGGCAGACGACGGTTGTCCCGATCGCCGATGAACAGGGTTTGTACTATTATCGGTGGGTCGAACGGAATATCGAGACGGTCAGTAAGGCGACCGAAGGGAAGATCGGCTACTTGCACATCCCCGACATGGGTGTTGGCGGCCTCAATGAGTTTGTGAAGCATTTCTATCCACAGACAGGGAAGCAGGGGTTGATCGTCGACGTGCGGGGGAACGGCGGAGGCAACGTCTCGCCGATGATCATCGAGCGTCTCAGACGAGAACTGGTGATGATCTCGGTTGCGCGGAACACGGCGACAGGGCCTGATCCGGCGGCAATGGTAGTGGGTCCGAAGGCAATGCTTATTAACGAATTCTCCGCGTCTGATGGTGATATTGTCGGATACCGTTTCCGGAAGGCCGGGCTCGGACCGCTCATCGGAAAGAGAACATGGGGAGGTGTGGTTGGTATCCGCGGTACGCTTCCCCTGGTCGATGGAGGTTTCCTGATGAGACCTGAATTCTCACGTTACAACCTGGAAGGAACCGAGTGGGTGATGGAAGGGAAAGGGGTTGAACCGGATATCTACGTCGACAATGATCCGGCGAAGGAGTTTGCAGGCATCGACGAGCAGTTGAACAAGGCGATCGAAGTGGTGATGGACGAGTTGAAGAAGAACCCTGTCAAACTCCCACCGCCGCCGCCGTATCCGAATAAGAGCAAGTAGGGCTTGTGCTGAGGGGTAGTGGTTTTAATCGCAGAGTCGCAGAGTACGCGGAGAAATCGCAGAGTGTTGTTCAAGTATTCCTGTGACATTCCCTCTGCGTGTTCTCTGCGCTCCCCGCGTTTTCGCGATTTCTGTTCCCCAGATCTCCAGATGAGGATTGGTGTTAATCGCGGAGTCCCGCCCGACCGAACTCGAACAGGCGGGCGGGCGCAGAGTACGCGGAGAAATCGCAGAGTGTTGTTCAAGTATTCCTGTGACATTCCCTCTGCATGTTCTCTGCGCTCTCCGAGCCTCCGCGATTTCTTTTAGATATGCGAATCACAACTTGTTGACGACGCGCCGCACACCCTTAACCAACCGTTCGACATGGAAATTGATGAGGAGCCCAAGTCGTTTGTCCAGGAGACGTACGTATGTTAACACCTGTGCATACATGACAGGAGGTACGATGTCGATCGCTTTCAACTCAACCACGACTCTCCCTTCGACCACAAAATCAACGCGGTAACCGCATTCCAGTTTCAGATTTCGATAGATGAGAGGTACCGGACTCTGGCGCTCGAATGAGAGTCCCAGGGCAATCATCTCCGCTGCGAGGCATTCGTCGTACACACTTTCCAACAATCCGGGCCCAAGCGTCCTGTGAACGGCAATCGCCGAACCGATAACCTTCTCAGAAATTTCGTTTTCATACATGAGATATACCCTCCACAATTATTGATCTGATTGTGGCGGGTGTTCCTCAAGATGTAATGGTGTTAATCGCAGAGTCGCAGAGTACGCGGAGAAATCGCAGAGGGTTATTCAAAATATTCTTATGACATTTCCTCTGCGTGTTCTCTGCGTTCTCCGCGTCTCTGCGATTTCTTCTACTTCGTATCCATGATGATCGGCAATCCATCTTTGCCTGCACCGACGATGATCACCTTGGTGTTCTGAGAGTTTGCAAGTTTCTCGGTTGCTTCAATTCCCTTCCAACGAAGAAGTTGTTCGCTGATTCCTGCCGCGACAATTCTCTGAAAATCTGCAATCCCCTGCGCTTCGATCCTCTTGCGGTCAGCTTCCTGCCGTTCCTTCGTCAGAATAAACTCCATGCGCTGACTCTCCTGATCAGCGCGCTGTTTCTGCTCGATCGCATCGGTGAGCTGCGATGGGAGTCCGACATTTCTGAGCGGAGTGGATTCGATGATGATTCCCCGTGAAGCAACGACCTTCGCGAGTTCCGACAGGATATCCGTGCTCAGCTTCTCTCTCTCGGTGGAATAGAGGGCGCTGGCCTGAAACGAGGCGGTCACCGAACGACAGATCGACCGGAAATTCGGGATGAGGATAGTGTTCTCATAGTCACCGCCTACGATGGTCTTGTACACCTGGGCAGCTGAATCAGGGTTCAAACGATACAGCGCACTCACCTCCAGGCCGATAGACAACCCTTCCCGGGAAAGGACCTGCATGGCTTCCTTGTGCTCCTTCGTCTGAATGGAGAGTTTGACCACCCTGGCGAGCGGATTGACAAAGTTGATGCCGGAGGGAAGCACACGATCGGACACCACGCCAAAGAAATCAACCACACCAATATGGCCGGCAGGAATCTGCGTAAAGAGCTGAAGGAAGGCAATGAGTGCAAAAAACACGGTTGCCGCCGCCGAAAGACTGGCTGTCGTACGGAACCCGGGCATGTTTGCCCGGACTTTCTTTGCCGCAGCCATCCACGCAACAAAGCCGATGAATGCAACGATCAGGGCAATAATGAAAATCATGGGTGATCTCCTAAGGTTATGATTGGCGACTCATGGGTGGGAGGAAAGGGAACGGCTGCAAGGTACAAAGAGCACCACGGAACAGCAAGCAGTGGTTTTGACTTTGAGATGGCTTGCCGTATCTTCATGAAACATTGAACCAGATGAAGCCCCTCAAACCAGCCCGGTTGTCAAAAGGTGATCTCATCGGGATCATCTCTCCCGCAAGTCCAAT
>DAIPLH010000339.1:0-3781 GCA_036769325.1 Bacteroidota bacterium | reverse complement strand
GACCCACAGTCGTGGGAGTCCTTGGACCATGCGCTCCGGACGATAGGAGAGTACGATGCAATCGCGTTCACAAGCATCAATGGTGTGTCGGGGTTCCTGAAAAGGGCGGAATTTCTCGGGATCGACCTAACAACGAACGGCACGTTGACGATCTCCGCTGTCGGGGATGCGACCGCAGCGATGCTACGGAAGTCAGGTATCCAGGTGAGCGAAATACCGCTAACCTACTCGGCAGCGGATCTTGGAAGAGCGCTTGCAGGAGGTGCAATCAGGGGAAAGCGGTTCCTCCTGCCGCAAGGGAACATTGCACGGTCCGATCTGCAAGACCATCTCGTTGAGGCAGGGGCTGAAGTTGACCCGGTTGTCGTGTATCAGACCGTCGAAGTTACTCCACCGGGAACGGACGCATTAGTATCCCTTCTGGAGAATGGGGCAGTTGACGTTGTCACCTTTGCAAGCCCTTCGGCCGTCAGAGGTTTCTTTCACGCGACGCATGCAGAGGCGCTATTCAGAGAGAACTCCGTTCCTCTGATCGCGGTCATCGGAACGACAACGTCAGAGGAGGTCAGAAGCCTGGGCCTTCCCGTTTCAGTTCTGGCGAGGACTGCTACAATGGACGGGTTGATCGAGTCGATTCGGGATTATTTTCTGGATATGCAGCAATGACGAACGATCTTTTCCTGCGTGCCTGCCGTCGACAGTCAGTAGAGCGCACACCCGTTTGGATGATGCGCCAGGCGGGCAGGTACCTGCCTGAGTATCGCGCGGTACGCGCGAAACATGATTTCCTCGCAATGTGCAAGACTCCGTCCCTCTCGGCCGAAGTAACGGTTCAGCCGGTCGATATCATCGGCGTCGACGCGGCGATCATCTTCTCTGATATCCTCGTTATTCCGGAAGCCATGGGAATGACACTTGTGATGGAAGATGCCAGAGGGCCGGGCTTCCCCAATCCACTCCGCAGCCGCAGCGATATCGAACAGCTCAGGGTTCAGGATCCCGAGAAGGGGCTTCGCTTCGTGATGGATGCCCTCCGTGAGACAAAAAGAGCACTCAACGGGAAGGTCCCGCTCATTGGCTTCTCAGGTTCTCCCTGGACGCTGGCCGCTTACATGATAGAAGGTGGTGGAACGAAGGATTTCCACAAGGCGAAGCAGATGATGCTTGACGATCCGACATCCTTTGAGATGTTGTTGGAAAAGCTCTCTTCCATGGTCCGCCTGTACCTCGAGGCACAGATTGCAGCGGGGGCCGATGCGGTTCAGATTTTCGATTCGTGGGGAGGCATGCTCGCTCCCGACCATTTCAGGAAATGGTCGCTCGACTGGATCTTCAAGATCTGCTCAACTATGCGGAAGGATGGGGCTCCGGTCATCGTGTTCTCAAAAGGGGCAAATCATGCTCTCAAGGAACTCTCAGAAATCGGGGCGGATGTCGTTGGAATCGACTGGACCGTTGACATCGGGAATGTTCGCGAACAGATCGGAGAAGCTGTTGGTATTCAGGGAAATCTGGATCCAAGTGTTCTGTACTCCCAACCGGAACAGATCAGGGCAGAAGTCCGCTCTATCCTGCGGAAATTCGGACCCAACCAGGGGCACGTGTTCAACCTCGGGCATGGAATTGCCCCGACGGTTCCCGTCCATCACGCTCAGGCATTTGTCCGGGCAGTGAAGGAAGAGAGTACAGCGTTTCATCGGAGGGCATGATTGTGGCGGAGGGGCAACTCAGAGACGATGCTGCGGAGCATTTCCATGAACTTCAAATCCGGATCTGTTCTGCTCTTGCGGAAATTGATGGAACGGGCACATTCAGTACAGATGAATGGACACGTCCCGGTGGCGGGGGAGGAATCTCAAGGGTTCTTGAAAATGGCGGCGTGTTCGAAAAGGCGGGGGTGAATTTTTCCAGAGTGTTTGGAACGCTGCCGGAGCGGATTGCGCAGAAGCTTGAGGTCCGGCCCGCTGGTTTCTTTGCGACTGGAATCTCTCTTGTCCTCCATCCGATCAGCCCGATGATCCCCATCGTACACGCGAACCTGAGGTATTTCGAAACGGACGAAGGTGACGCATGGTTTGGCGGTGGGACCGATCTCACCCCGTGCTATCATTTCCAGGAAGATACCGTCCATTTTCACTCAACCCTCAAGGCGGCATGCGATGGTGCCGATCCGATGTTCTATTCACGGTTCAAGAAATGGTGTGATGAGTATTTTTTCATCCGACACAGGGGCGAAACACGCGGAGTTGGGGGAATATTCTTCGACTATCTGCGCGGCGAGCCGGAGAAACACTTTGGGTTCGTCCGGTCTGTTGGTGATGCCTTTCTTCAAGCATATCTTCCCATCGTGCAGCGGCGAGTGGGATTGAAATGGGGTGAGAAGGAGAAGCTCTGGCAACTGATCCGAAGGGGAAGGTACGTTGAGTTCAACCTCGTCTACGATCGCGGTACGGCTTTTGGACTGGAAACTGATGGCCGGGTTGAATCGATTCTGATGTCGCTTCCCCCGGTTGCTCATTGGAAGTACAATGCGATCCCCGAAGCGGGATCCAGGGAAGAGGAACTCCTCCAGATCCTCAGGGAGCCACGGGAGTGGATTTCCGGATGAGGGAACGCGTTGGCGTGGTTCTGTTTCAGCTCGGTGGACCGGATTCATTGGAAGCGGTCGAACCGTTTCTCTACAATCTCTTTACCGATCCGGATATTATCGACCTTCCTTTCGCCTTCCTGTTTCGTCGTCCGCTTGCACGGATCATCTCCAGAAAGCGATCTCCGTTCATCCGTGAGCACTACTCTGAAATCGGTGGACGGTCCCCCATTCTGAGAATGACGCAGCGTCAGGGAATTGCCCTCGAGAAAGCCCTTCGTCAAAAACTGGATGCGCGTGTATATGTGGCAATGCGGTACTGGAATCCAATGACTGCCGAGACATTCACCAGGATTCGTGAAGACGGCGTTAAACGGATTGTCCTTCTTCCCCTCTATCCACAATATTCGGTCGCTACGACAGGGTCCAGTGTGCACGAATGGGAACGGGTTGTCAGCCGCAATGGGGCGACTGGTCTTGACTACAGTCTGGTTGAAGAGTACTCCACCCATCCGGATTATGTGAAAGCCATCGTTCAGAACATCAACATTGCTCTTAAAAGGGTTCGATCCGCTGACAGATCCCGCGTTCATCTGGTCTTCAGCGCGCATGGCACGCCGGTGAAACTGGTGAAGAAGGGAGATCCCTATCAACGGCATGTCGAGCAAACGTACGAGGCGGTCCTGCAGTGTGGCAATTTTGGCCTGGCGCACACTCTCTGCTATCAAAGCAAGGTGGGTCCGGAGAAATGGCTTGAGCCTTCCCTCGATGAAACGGTACGGGCTCTGGCTTCAGGGGGGACCACACACGCTTTGGTTATCCCCATAGCTTTTGTTTCAGACCATATTGAGACACTGCATGAAATCAATATTGAAACAAAGCATGAGGCAAAAAAACTCGGGATGAAGTATTATGACATGATGCCTGCCCTGAACACAAACAAGTTCTTCATCAAGGCGCTCACTGACCTTGTCATGCAAAAGGTAGGGGCATGATGCGGACGGTGGATGTTGTTGTCATAGGGGGAGGCATTTCAGGCCTGAGTGTCGCCTGGTGGCTTCGACAGCAAGGCATCGATGTCATTGTCCTTGAGAAGGAACAGGTTTGTGGCGGCAACATGAAAACCGTCAGGGAGAACGGATGGTTGATTGAACGGGGGCCGACCAGTGCCCTCGAAACGACTCCCTTATTTGC
>DAIPLH010000338.1:0-3781 GCA_036769325.1 Bacteroidota bacterium | reverse complement strand
CGTGGAGATGAAGCGTTCGAAGGACAGAAGCTTCTGCTGCGGAGCGGGTGGAGGTCAGATGTGGATGGAAGAACGCGAGGGAAAGCGCGTGAACATTGAACGAACAGAGGAAGCTCTTGCAACCAACGCGAATGTCATCGGGACAGGCTGTCCGTTTTGCATGACCATGATGACCGATGGGGTCAAGGCAAAGGAGGCTTCCGAGCGAGTGCAGGTGAAAGACGTGGCGGAACTCGTCCTCGAAGCAGTCGCCTCGCACTGAGCCGCCCATGGAACTCCTTGAATACCTCCCGATTCCTGCTGGGCTCGCCCTTCTCCTTTTCGGCCGCAAGCTCTTCTGGCTCCTGCTTGCCGCGACCGGGTTTCTTGTCGGGTTTCTCATTGCCTCGCAGTTTGTCGAAAGCCCTGAGTCATCCAGCGCCTTGATCGTCGGCCTGATTTTTGGAGTCATCGGTGCACTGCTTGCATTATTCGCCCAGAAAATCGCGATTGCTCTTGGCGGATTTCTTGCAGGCGGATATGCGGCAATGACCTTCGCCGCTGCAGTGACTGCCCTGAGCACAATTCCTGCGTGGATTCCTTTTCTTATCGGCGGAATCGCTGGCGCACTGCTGCTCCGGCAGGTCTTCGAATGGACCCTTCTCGTCCTCACCTCAGTCATCGGTGCGATTCTCATCCTGCAACCCTTTGACGGAGGGTCCACCATCATTCCGATCCTCACCGTTTTGCTGGCCGTCGTTGGCATTGTTATCCAGGCCCGATCAAAATCAAAAAAATAACAGCACTGTTCATTTCAGGAGGCTTCATGCGACACCCATTTCTCCGGATCCTGCCAGTTGTTCTTGGCATCTTCTCGGTTTCAACCCATGCTCAACAAGACACACAGAAGCCTGCCTGGATGGATGAATCGGTAAAAAAGATGACGTCCGAGCTTGTTGCGACGCATGGAGAAGGAGTGCGGAATCGCGCCACATCCGGATTGCGTCAGGTCGCGGATTTTTGGCGGAAAGAGGATGGTGATGCTGCTACCTTCGAAGGGTTTACACGGAGACACTTTGCCGGGGATGCAGCAGCGCTCGATACAATGTTTAACCGTTTTGAAAGACTCCTCGAGGTATACAATGGCCATATGACGGAGATTGTCCGTGAATTCCGTCAACAGGTTGATCTCGACTACGGCCCGATACAACCATATGATGAGATCTTCGCCGCGTATGATCCCACCGCGCATTCCGCGGACGACATGTTTGAAAACAAAATCGCATTTGCAGTTCTGCTGAATTTCCCAGTGACAACCCTTGATGAAAGACTGAGTGAAGGCAAGACGTGGAGCCGGAGGCAGTGGGCTGAGACCAGGCTCGCAGGGCGGTTCGCCCGGAGGATTCCGGCCGAGGTGAATCAGGCCATCTCCACCGCAGGGGCGGAAGCCGATCAGTATATCGCTGAATACAATATCTGGATGCATCACCTGCTGGATGACAAGGGGAACCGGCTGTTCCCGGCGAAGTTGAGACTGCTCTCCCACTGGAACCTCAGGGACGAGATCAAGGCAAACTACAGTCTGGCCGACGCTGATGTTGCCAAAGCGAAACAGCGGATGATTCAGAAAGTGATGGAAAGGATTGTAACACAGACGATTCCGGAGCAAGTCGTCGATAACCCGTATCTCGACTGGAATCCATTTTCAAATGACGTCAGTGTTTCAACCGTCAACGATGCGAGTGGTGAGGCGCCCAAAGGGCTGAAAGCAAGCAACGCGCCGGAGCCGGATACCCGCTACCGCGTCCTCCAGAATACATTCCTCGCAAGCAGAAAGGCAGATCCTTTTTCGCCAACGGCACCATCGCTGATTGACCGGAGGTTCAATGAAGACAGGGAGATTCCGGAAAAGCGCGTAAAGGCCATGCTTGAGCAGGTTCTTTCTTCACCTCTGGCGAAAGAGGTTGCTGCCCTGATCAAGGACCGGCTCGGCCGATCACTGGAACCATTTGATATCTGGTATAACGGGTTCAAGGCCCGAGGGAAGTACACTGAAGAGGAACTCGATAACATTGTTGCAAAAAAATATCCGACCGCCGATGCCTACTGGCGTGATATCCCCAATCTTCTCGTGAAATTGGGCTTTACGAAGGAGAGGTCAGAATATCTGGCCAAACATATTGTCGTCGACCCGGCAAGGGGATCCGGCCATGCGATGGGAGCCGGGATGCGAAGTGCGAAGGCTCATCTCAGAACGCGTGTTGAAGCCTCAGGGATGAATTACAAAGGGTACAACATCGCCGTTCATGAAATGGGCCACAACGTCGAGCAGGTTTTTTCGCTGAATGATATCGACCATACACTCCTCGAAGGGGTTCCCAACACAGCATTTACTGAGGCCATGGCATTTGTCTTCCAGGCACAGGACCTTGAACTCCTTGGGCTGTCCACCCCCGATGCCAAAACGCGTGCCATGCAGACTGTCAACGATTTTTGGGGGACATTCGAAATTGCGGGCGTCGGACTGGTTGACATGGCGGTGTGGCATTGGATGTATGACCATCCTGATGCAACACCTGCGCAGTTGAAGGAAGCCACGATCGGTATTGCGAAGGACGTCTGGAATAAGTATTTCGCGCCGGTTCTTGGTACAAAGGACGTCGTTCTGCTTGGTATCTATTCTCACATGATCCACTCCTTTCTTTACTTGCCCGATTATTCCATTGGTCACCTCATTGCTCACCAGATCGAGGAGCAAATGGCGAAGGCAGGCGACGACGGCGCCGAGTTCGAGCGGATGGCAAGGTTCGGAGCAGTGGTTCCTGACCTCTGGATGGTCAACGCAACCGGAAAACCGGTTGGGGCTGAAGCCCTTCTGGAAGCAACGGAGCGCGCCCTGAAGGAGCTGAAGTGACCCGTTGGGTTCTGATTCTCATTGTTGCCAATATCGGCTTCTTTCTCCTTAGCCTGATCAACCCCGGGATCAGCATGGGGTTTGAATACAGGCCGTCGGAGATTCTTGAACGGCCGTGGTCTGTCGTAACATACATGTTCATGCATGCGGACGTCACGCACATCCTGTTCAACATGATCGGACTGTTTTTCTTCGGCCCGCGCCTCGAGACGTATGTTGGGGAGAAGAAATTTCTCTCGCTCTACTTTATCAGCGGCCTTACCGGAGCTCTTCTTACCTCGTTGTTGACGCCGAACGTCAGGATTATCGGAGCATCCGGAGCGGTGTATGGTGTCTTTCTGGGGTTTGCCTATTTCTGGCCGAAGGAACCCATCTACATCTGGGGTGTCTTTCCCGTTCAGGCCCGCTGGATGGTCGTTGCGTTTACGGTGCTGTCGCTCTATGGCGGGATTGGTGATCGCGACGGGATTGCGCACTTTGCCCACCTTGGGGGATATGTTGGGGCCTTTCTGTATCTCCGCTTCGCAGTAAAAGATGTAACCCGGCCACAGGAAGAACGCAAGACGCCCGCCAGAATCAGCCAGGCCGATCTCGATCGATGGAATGCCATCGATGGAAAAGCTATTCACGAAGTAAACAGAGAAGAGCTGGATCGGATCAGGAAGAAACTTGCTGATGGAAGGAATGCGTTACTGACTGACACCGAGCGGGCATTTCTCGACCGGTTTAGCGGGGCTTGACAATGGTCCGAATGAACAGTCTGAAGTCCCGCGGCAGGTCAAAATCCAGGTGATATTTCGTAGCGTCCCGTTTTGCCTCGATTAAAACAAAGGCAATCCAGTCGGGGTTGAATATATTCAACCCCCACAGAAAAAAGAATCAGAGTTC
>DAIPLH010000038.1:13205-13555 GCA_036769325.1 Bacteroidota bacterium | reverse complement strand
AAGACAACATGTCCATCCACGGCGAGGGCTTGCAGGACGATGATTGTCGCCACGAACCAGGATATTTTTACTGTCCTGGTCATCACCCGTAGTGGAGAGATCCCGGCGCAGATCGCAGCCACTAGAAGGCTTCCGGAGCTTACCGCAACACAAGTCCAGGATCCAACCACCATGGGCAGGAGGGAGACCATTCCCAGGCTGATCATCCAGGCTCTTGGATCAAGCTGTTGGGTTACGTTCATCGGGTGAATATACACCTTTTCCCAAATCGCTGATGCGTCTTTCAGAGCTGACATGTGACACGTGGCACAAGAAATCAGCCCCCGCTGTAGTACGTTGCATACCGATGT
>DAIPLH010000038.1:8473-13195 GCA_036769325.1 Bacteroidota bacterium | reverse complement strand
CCCCGACATTCATTGCTATCCTTCGGAGTATCAATTGGATTCATTGCAGGCGGTGGCGCTGTCGGGTTCGACAGGCGAAGATTACAAACAAGCGAAAATTGAACACTACCTCAGGAGGGCCGAGAGCTCCTTCCAGATGGCCCGTTATGCGGCAGCTGAAAGGGACCTTGACCTGGTTCTCCGGCTTTCACCTGCGGATCCTGCGGCGAATTCACTTTCAAGAAGAGTTCAGTTCCAACTTCTGTCCCTCCGGAGTCAGAATGGTCACAACGGTGATTCTGCAGGGGTCGTAAGGCACCGGAGCAAACGCAAGATCATTCTGATAGTGGACCAGGATGAAAGAGTTCTCATCCGGCTCTCTGCCAAACTACGGAAGTTTGGCTTCGACACTGTTGCCGCCCTCAGTTGCCCGGAGGCGCTGGAAACAGTTGCTCACATCGCTCCGGATCTGGTTATTTCTGAAGTGAACTTCGAGGATGGACCCGCAGGATACGATTTGTTCTCGGAACTCCGGTCGCGGTCAGCCTCAAGGAATATTCCCTTCCTGTTCCTTGCCACAAGAATAGACCGTGAGGTATTGATAGCGGGGAAGAGACTCGGGGTTGATGATTTTCTCTTTAAGCCGGTTGATGATGACGTCGTTGCGGCTTCAGTTACAAACTGCATCTCCAGATCACGGAAAGGGCAACCAGTCTCCTGACCGGATCCTTCTGATAGAACACCTTTCTTTTCCTTCATCGTTCCAGGGACCTGCACTTCATTCGTGATGACGCGATCACGAAGAGTTGTGTGTGATAAGCCCTGCGAATCGCCTCAGTAACCTTGCATTTCCAGGACCTTCTTCTTAACTTGACCGAAGGGACTTTCGGCCTCGCATGTCGGCACATCTATTTGTCAATGAGATTTTTCATAGCATCCAGGGCGAATCCAGCCACGCTGGGCGGCCGTGCATTTTCATTCGGTTGACCTATTGCAACCTCCGATGCTCCTGGTGCGATACCGAATATGCCTTTCACGAGGGTGTCTCCATGGAGATTCCCGAAATCGTAGACCGTGTCCGGGAATTTGGCTGCCGCCTTGTCGAGGTAACCGGTGGTGAACCTCTCGTCCAGAAAGCGACTATTGAGTTGCTTCGAACTCTCTGTGATGAAGACTTCGAGGTGCTCCTTGAAACAGGTGGCAGTCTTGATATCAGGAACGTTGATTCGCGTGTAAAGCGCATTGTCGATTTCAAGTGTCCCGGCAGCGGAATGGAGGAACATAATCTCTGGTCGAACGTAGAGCACCTTTTGCCGCAGGACGAAGTAAAATTTGTGATCACAGACAGGAACGACTTCCATTGGTCTGTTGCAAAGGTCAAACACTTTGACCTGGAAAACCGGTGTCCGATCCTGTTCTCACCGGTCTTCGGTGTGCTTCAGCCTGTTCAGTTAGCGGAATGGGTTCTGGGCGAGAAACTCAAGGTTCGATTACAACTTCAATTGCACAAGTTTATCTGGGAACCAGAGACACGGGGGGTTTAGCATGAAGCCTCTTGCTGTGGTTCTGGTAAGCGGTGGAATGGACAGTTGCGTCACCGCGGCAGTTGCCTCAGGTGAATTCCGACTCTGCCTGCTTCACATCCGGTATGGACAGAGGACCGAAACCCGGGAGTTGGATTCCTTCAGGAGAATTGCCGAATCACTGAAGCCGGAGAAGCAACTCGTTCTGACTTTTGACTACTTATCTCTCATCGGGGGATCAAGTCTTACAGACAGAAACCTTTCTGTTCCCTCCTCTGAACAGGAGAGTACACACATTCCTTCAACGTATGTCCCTTTTCGGAACGCAGGTTTTCTCTCTGCGGCGGTGAGTTGGGCGGAAGTGTTGGAAGCAAAGGCAGTATTCATCGGGGCGGTGAGTCAGGACTTTCCGGGATACCCCGACTGCCGCGAAAATTTCTTCACGGCATTTCAAGAGGTTGTGAACGAGGGAACGAAACCGGGCTCCAATCTCTCGGTTCGGGTTCCTCTTCTTCACATGAAAAAGGATGAGATCGTGCGTCTTGGGATTTCGCTGGGAGCTCCGCTCCAACATACATGGTCCTGCTATCGGTCTGAGGACTTTGCCTGCGGAACCTGCGCGAGCTGCGTCCTTCGCCTTCAGGGTTTCATGAAAGCGGGAGTAGCTGACCCGATTCCTTATCAGAAGCAGCCTCTCATGGCAGGCTCCTAACGGGTCGACAAACACACACTAGCACAGAGGAACACCATGCTTAGCAAGAAAATGCAAACGGCAATCAACGATCAGATCAAAATGGAAATCGAATCTGCCTACAGCTACCTGTCGATGGCTGCATATTTTGAGGGGGAGAATCTGTCAGGATGTGCACACTGGATGAAGATCCAGTATCAGGAGGAAACCGGGCACGCGATGAAGTTGTTTGATTACATGAATGATCGGGGCGGGAAAGTGGTGCTCCAGGCAATCAGCCAGCCCGAATCCAGGTATAAGTCGGCAAGAGAGGTTTTTCAGGCTGTCATCAACCATGAGAAGAGCGTTTCAGAGAGCATCGGAAAACTCTATGAGCTGGCAATCAAGGAAAATGATCATGCGACCGTGGTGGAATTACAGTGGTTTGTGAAGGAACAGGTTGAGGAAGAGAAAACAGCGCTCAAGATCTTTGAGCAACTGAAGATTGTTGGTGATCACGGTGTGTCCATGATGATGCTTGATCGCCAACTCGCAGCGCGTGGGTCATAAACCATTGTTTATTGAGGTGTTTCCCTTTGAATCAGTGGAGCGTGAATATCACTTATGGGAGGAATGATGCGAACCGGATTGATTACTACTTTTGCTCTGATGATGCTTCTTCTACCGTTGGATCCTGCCTCCGCGCAGAGCGTTGAACTCCAGTTGCTTGCCCACGTGGACCAGTATCCGTCTGTCGGCTATAGCGCCATCTGGGGCTATACGGCGCCGGATGGGAGGGAATATGCGCTGCTGGGTGTCCAGAGCGGCACGAGTGTCGTCGACATTACTGATGCACCCGCGGTAACGGAAGTAGGTTTCGTCGCCGGCAGTAACTCCTCATGGAGGGAACTGAAATCATACCGGTCGTACGCGTACGTCGTCAACGAGAGCGGTGGCGGGATGCAGATTATCGACTTATCTGATGTCCCCAACTCAGTCTCGCTGGCCGGCACGTACTCGGCATTGTCAACGTCGCACACGATCTATATCGATACAACTAACGCGCTTGTGTATCTCGGAGGTGCTCCCGGGAACGTGTCTGTTCACGTGCTGTCACTGGCGGATCCGGTCAATCCGGTTCAGATCAGTACATTTGGTCAAATTTACGCCCACGACATGTACGCTCAGGACAACATGGTGTATGTGTCGGAGGGGTCAAATGGTTCTATCGGCATCTATGACCTGACAAATCCAATCTCACCGGTGTTTGTCCATCGGCATCAGATTCCTGCGGCGGGATATGTGCACAACGCATGGCTTACCGAGGATGGAAACTTTATGGTAACAACGGAGGAGACAACCTTCAAGACTGTAAAGTATTGGGACATCAGTGATCTCGGTGCGATTACTCTGACGAGTGAGTATCTTTCGGCCCCTAGCTACTATGCCCACAATGCACACATTAAGGGTGACTACTGTTATCTTTCACACTATGATGACGGGATAAGAGTTCTTGACGTCACCGATCCTTATAACATCCACGAAGTGGCATACTACAACACGACCACCTCCGGTCTTGGTTGTTGGGCAGTGTACCCCTATTTTGATTCGGGGAAGATCATCGGGTCGGATGTTGACACGGGTTTGTGGGTTCTCTTTTTTGAAGGAGCTGTGGGAGGTGACCAGCAGGATCCATTGCCTCCGACGGAGCTGGCTGCCTACAGCGACTACACTACGCCGACATCCATCCTTCTCAGTTGGGCTGACCCAACCACACTCGTCAATGGGACTCCGATCGCACCGGGTGATTTTATGATCGACGTTGAACGTGATGGTATCAATATCGGGTCCGTACCTGGAGGTACCGGCGAATTCACAGACATGGGACTTGTTGAGGGTCAGTTCTACGGCTACACGTTGTATGCCCGACTTCTTGCAAACGACAGTACAAGCAGGGCGGCTGAAACAGGATGGACCGCAGGGGGCTCGGCTATTCCCGGCCCGCCGGAAAATGTTGCTGTCCATGGAACGACCACAAGCGTCATGCTCAATTGGGTTAATACATCAGTGAATGATGATGGAACTCCAATAGGAGACATCGCAGGGATCAATCTCTATCAGGACGATGTTCAGGTCGCGACCTTTGTGCGAACATCTGGAGTCGCGGGCCAGGCAGATTCGGCCTCGTTTACGCCTTCCGTACCTGGATACTATTCGTGGTATCTCACGACGATTGACGATGACGTGCCGTTGAATGAGAGCGTTCCTTCGGCGACAGGATATACACCGCTTACAATACCTTTTGAAGATTCGTTCCCGGCGGTAGGGCCTCCGGATGCAGACTACTGGATCACCGATAACGGAGTTGTAAATAACAGGGCTGTAACTCCCCCGTCTACGCCTTACTCATTGAATATCAATGCCCATCCGAATGGGGGCGACATTGTGGACCTCCGGCCTTTTGATCTGACCGGGATGAGCGGAAGCGGTGTATCGTTTACATTTTCTTATCAGCCCCAGGGAACCGGAAATGCCCCCGAGCTGGGAGAC
>DAIPLH010000038.1:5191-8463 GCA_036769325.1 Bacteroidota bacterium | reverse complement strand
CAGCCTGCTCGTACTCTTCAGGAACAGCGAAGGATCATGGGTCAAAGTCCGGGGTTATCCCGGTGCAGGGCAGGTGCCATTTGTTACTGTTGCGATTGATATAGCCTCCGAGAATCCGGGTTCGGGAACGTTCTTCTTTTCTCAGTTCCAGGTACGATTTCAGTCCTATGGGACGGCGGATCCAACCCAGCTTTACGATGACTGGTTCGTGGATGATGTTTCTCTCGGTGGGCCAACCAGCGTCGACGACGCGGATGCGGCCATCCCAACCCGGTTCGCGCTTCATCAGAACTATCCAAATCCCTTCAACCCGTCAACAACATTTGTGTTTGATGTCCCGAAGGCCACAAATGTCAGGCTAACGGTCTACAACCTCCTGGGTGAGGGTGTGAGAACATTACTCAGTTCTCCCGTTGAAGCAGGAACTCATAGTGCTACATGGGATGGCATGGATAACCAGGGCAAGAGTGTTGTGAGCGGTGTGTATTTCTACAGGATCGAAGCCGATGAGTTTGTAAGCACACGTAAGATGGTTCTGCTGAAGTGATTTGGATCATTGAAAGTGAAACTTGAGATGCAAAGAACAGATAACAAAAAAGCCTTCCCATCGGGAAGGCTTTCTTTTTTTTCCAATTAAGGTCTGGGTACTAACTTCCTGTGCGGAGATAGTATGGAAGGGCCCTTCTCATCTTCTCTCGCTGGGCCTTGTATAGCTCTTCTTTTTTCCTGCACTCTGGGCAGCGATAAGACCCACTGTGACCCCGGAATGAATTGCCGCAGTCGCGGCAGACATTGACGACTATTTTCTTCACTGTTGTTGGTCCTTTGACGAACATATGCATAAATATAGCTAATTTACATAACAAAAACCAGAGGGAGACGGGAACAATGGGGGATTTTTTTTGCTCCCGTTCTTTTTACCCGTTTTGCCTGTTATCCTATTTCTGACCCTCCTCATCTACGAATCGAACCCGGTCTTGTTGCAACCACTATGAAAGCGCCTGATTCAAAAGGGGATTCTGCCCCGCATCTCCACTCCAGGGAATTTGGTACCGGTTCCCCCCTGATTATCCTTCATGGGCTTCTTGGATCCTCCCAGAACTGGCAAACCATTGGGAAAGAACTATCAGGAGATTTTCGTGTTTTCCTTGTCGACCAGAGAAACCATGGACGATCCTTTCACTCAGCCATGCATACGTACTCCCTGCTTGCAAAGGACCTTCTTTCCTTCGTTGAACTGAAAGGGCTGAACCAGATTGCACTTATTGGGCATTCAATGGGAGGCAAGGTCGCTATGACTTTTGCCCATATGTTTCCCGAAAAGGTCTCCAGGCTCATCGTGGTGGATATCGCACCAAGGGCGTATCCTTCCTTTCATGATGAAATTTTTACTGCGCTGAACGATATGAATGTAAAGACCGTTTCCAGTCGTACCGCGGCGGATCAAGCGCTATCATCCAGGATACCGAGTCAAAGAGTACGCCAGTTTGTTCTTACCAATCTGAAAAGAAACGAAGAAGGTGGCTTTTCATGGAGGATGAACCTTGATGCATTGTGGAGGAACCGATTTGAACTCACCAAGGCTGTTGAGTTTACTGTTCCTTGCAGGATTCCCGCGCTTTTTATTCGTGGAGAAAATTCCTCTTACATTAATCAGTCAGATCTGAAACACATCAGCACCATCTTCTCTGAAGCTCAATTCAAAACGCTTCTTGGAGCCGGGCATTGGGTTCATGCCGATTCTCCGACGGAGTTCATCCAGGCAGTTCGCGAGTTTCTCATGTGACCGTCAAGTGCATCCTTAGCCCGATTTCCTTATATTGTTCCTGCTTTTTCGAAACCATGTCATTCACCTCCTAACCTCATGTCCGATAACAAGATAATTTTCTCAATGGTCCGCGTTGGCAAGACGTACAGCCAGAACCGGCGCGTCCTCAATGATATCTCCCTCTCATTTTTTTATGGCGCGAAAATCGGCGTTCTGGGCTTGAACGGTGCCGGGAAAAGCACGTTGCTGCGCATCATTGGAGGACTTGAAAAAGACTTTTCCGGCGATGTGACGGTGGAGAAGGGGATCACGTTCGGCTACCTTTCGCAGGATCCAGACCTCGGAAAGGGTAAGACCGTTGGTCAGGTTGTGGAAGAAGGTGTTCACGAAACAATAAAAGTACTGAAGGATTATCAGTCCGTCAGCGAGGAGCTTGGTTCACCCGATGCTGACTTCGACAAGCTCCTTAAGAAGCAGGGCGAGCTTCAGGAACAGATTGAACACCTCGGTGCGTGGGACATCGAGAGTAAACTCGAGCAGGCCATGGATGCGCTGCGCTGTCCGCCAGCTGACACTTCTGTCGAGGTTCTCTCGGGTGGGGAAAAACGACGTGTCGCTCTGTGCCGTTTGTTGCTGCAGGAGCCCGATGTTCTCCTGCTCGACGAGCCAACAAACCATCTCGACGCTGAATCAGTTGCGTGGCTCGAACAACACCTTGCACGTTACCCGGGCACTGTACTCGCTGTCACTCATGATCGCTACTTCCTCGATAACGTTGCCCAATGGATTCTCGAACTCGACAGGGGAGAAGGAATCCCCTTCAAAGGAAACTACACTTCCTGGCTCGAGCAAAAGAGATCCCGGTTCGCACTGGAAGAAAAGAAAGAGTCCAAACGCGAAAAGGCATTGGAACGGGAACTTGACTGGATCCGGATGAACCCGAAGGGGAGAACTGCCAAGAGCAAGGCCAGGATCGCATCATATGAGCGGATGGTGGCTGAGGAATCTGCTGAGCGGGAAACAGAGATTGAAATCTTTATTCCCCCTGGACCGCGTCTCGGCGACGTTGTCATAGACGCGAACGAGTTATCGAAAATCTACGGGGAAAAAGTTTTGTTTGAAGATTTGACGTTCCGACTTCCACCCGGTGGGATTGTGGGGGTGATCGGACCAAACGGAGCAGGCAAGACAACATTATTCAGGCTCTTCACGGGTCAGGACACTCCCGATTCAGGAGCGATAAAGGTCGGAGAGACCGTCCATATGGGGTACGCCGATCAGAACCGGGCTCTTGATCCCGCGAAGACGATCTGGGAGGAGATTTCAGGAAACGAAGAAACGATTCGCCTCGGAAACCGTGATGTGAATTCCAGAGCTTACGTCGCCCGGTTCAATTTCAGCGGGTCAGACCAGCAAAAAAGAACCGGCGCCCTGTCCGGAGGTGAGCGCAACAGGGTTCATCTGGCGAAAGTCCTGATGACCGGAGCGAATGTCTTATTGCTGG
>DAIPLH010000038.1:0-5181 GCA_036769325.1 Bacteroidota bacterium | reverse complement strand
AACCAATGATCTCGACGTGAATACGCTGAGGGCCCTTGAAGACGCCCTCTTGAATTTTGCAGGTTGTGCGGTGGTTATCTCGCACGACCGGTGGTTCCTTGACCGCATCGCTACGCATATCCTCGCCTTTGAGGGTGAGAGCAAGGTAATCTGGTTTGAAGGCAACTTCTCTGATTATGAGGAACAGAGGCATAAGCGGCTCGGGATTGAGGCAGACAATCCCCGGAGGATTCGTTACAAAAAACTTGTTCGGGTGTAGAATGGAAAACCCGATCCGTCAGACCGGAGGCGCCTTTCTGACTGGCTTTCTCTTTGCAGTTGTCTCTTGCGCAGGCAGAGAAGAAGCCCCAACCGATGAGGAACTACAGTCCCGCGCAGTCCAGCTTGCAGACAGTTTCATTGTCGCCGACACGCACATTGATGTCCCGTTTCGGCTTCGAGAAAAAATGGAAGATGTATCGGTCAGAACAAAGGAAGGGGATTTTGATTATCCCCGCGCGCGCGACGGAGGATTGGACCTGGCCTTCATGTCAATCTTTGTCCCATCTTCCTATGAGACCGCCGGCGCGCGTTCATTGGCTGATACTTTGATCGATATGGTTGAGGGACTCTGGAAGGGGTCGCCCGGGAAATTTGCGCCGGCCTTCACTGTTGAATCGGCGAGGTCCAACCAGCAGGCCGGACGGATCTCACTGCCAATGGGTATGGAGAATGGGTCTCCTCTGGAGGGCTCACTCGCAAACCTGAAGCACTTTTATGACAGGGGTATTCGCTATATCACCCTCACGCATTCAAAGAATAATCATATTTGCGATTCCTCTTATGACAAGGAGCGACGGTGGAACGGACTGAGCCCATTCGGTGTTGAGGTCGTCATGGAGATGAACCGGTTGGGAATCATGATCGACGTTTCACATATTTCTGACAGCACCTTCTATCAGGTCATGCGGCACTCAGTTGCACCAGTCATCGCTTCTCACTCATCGTGCAGGCACTTCACGCCCGGTTGGGAAAGAAACATCAGTGATGACATGATTAGAAGGCTGGCTGCGGGTGGCGGTGTGGTGCAGATAAATTTTGGCTCGGCATTTCTTACGGAAGACTTGCGAACGAAATGGGAGTCCGGCTGGAAGAACATCGACAAGTATCTTGAAGACCACAAGATGAGCAGGACTGACGAAGGTGCCGAAGCATTTATCAGGAAATACCGGGAAGAACATGGAATTGGGTATGCCGATATTACGGATGTGGTTGACCACATCGACCATGTGGTGAAGCTTGTCGGGGTAGACCATGTTGGGTTTGGATCAGATTTCGACGGGGTCGGAGACAGCCTCCCCACGGGGCTCAAGGACGTCTCGATGTATCCCAATCTGATCTACGAGTTGCTGAAGAGGGGATACTCGGAAGAGGATGCCCGCAAGATCTCCGGAGAGAATGTTTTGAGGGTGTGGACGCAGGTTGAGCAGGTCGCGGGCAGGCTAAAGGGGGTTGAACTAGCAGGACAAACGTCCGGACTCTAGCTATTGTTTGATAGTGGAAAGTAAATCGAAAACAATGAAGACACGAACAGAGAAAGACAGTCTCGGAGAGCGTGCAATTCCCGCAGAGGCATACTACGGTGTTCAGACTCTGCGCGCTGTTGAGAATTTCCCCATCAGTGGCCTGAGACCGAAGCCGGCGTATGTTGAAGCAACCGTTCATATCAAAAAAGCCGCGGCAATCGTCAACCGGAATCTGCACCTGCTTGATGCGGCAAAGGCGGATGCCATCGTGAAAGCCGCTGATGAAGTCCTTGCAGGGAAAATGCGTGAGTGGTGGGTGGTTGATGTTTATCAGGCGGGTGCCGGAACATCACATAACATGAACACTAACGAAGTTCTGGCGAACCGGGCAATCGAAATTCTTGGCGGAACCAGGGGTGACTATACTCTGGTCAATCCAAACGATCATGTGAACATGGCCCAATCAACGAACGATGTTTGCCCGACGGCCATTCGGATAGGGACACTGACGGTGCTGAATGCTCTCTTTCCGGCTCTCGAGGAACTTGCCGACGTGTTTGGACAGAAATCGGAGGAGTTCGATGACATCGTGAAGTCCGGGCGTACACACCTCGCGGATGCTGTTCCAGTCCGCCTGGGTCAGGAATTTGGCGCCTGGGCCGCGAACCTCCGAAAGCACAAGTCGGCTCTTGAGCACGCTGCCGACTCGTGCCGGGAAATTGGCATTGGCGGAACCGCTGCGGGGACCGGCCTCAATGCGCACCCCGAATACAGGCAGAGGATGGTGGATCAGCTCAATGAACAGCTGGGCTACAGCTTCAGGAAAGCCGACAACTACTTTGAGGCGATGCAAAGTTTGAGGCCGATGGTCGAGGTCTCAGGCGCGGTTCGAAACCTCGCGCAGGATCTGATCAGAATCTCTAATGACATCCGCCTGCTTGGCTCAGGCCCCAAGACGGGCCTCTTTGAAATTAACCTGCCGGCGATTCAACCAGGTTCATCCATAATGCCGGGAAAAGTAAACCCGGTCATGGCTGAAATGATGGACATGGTCTGCTTCCAGGTGATTGGCTGTGACACCACAGTGCTGCTGGCTGCGCAGGGCGGTCAATTGGAACTCAACGTGATGATGCCTGTTGTCGCCTTCAACCTGCTTCATGAAATTGAGATCCTCGCGAACGCAATCAGCGCCTTTACCTCGTTCTGTGCAAAGGGAATTACGGCGAACGCCGACCGTTGTCGGATGTATGCCGAAGGAAGCATGAGCATTGTCACTGTCCTGAATCCCCATATTGGCTACGCGAGAGCTGCGGAGATAGCAAAGGAATATCTTGCTTCCGGGAAGTCAATCCGGAGTCTGGTATTGGAAAAGGGACTCCTGAGTCCTGAAAAACTTGAGGAAGTTTTCGATCTGAGAGGAATGACAGAACCGGGTATACACAAGTAGTCTTGTTCTTCTTCATCTGTTGGAGAGTCTATGACACAAGGAACACCGGCAGCTCCGGTAAAGGCAAAGAAGAGGCCGCGCGAGCTTGCGGTTGTCAATCAAGCGGGATGCACAGGATGTGAGGTCTGCATTGAGTTTTGCCCTGTGGATTGCATCCTGACAGTCCCCGGCTCAGCCCACACACAACACCAGAAGCTTGTCGAGATTGATCTTGACATCTGCATTGGGTGCAAGCTCTGTGTGAAGTATTGCCCATGGGAGACGATTGAAATGATTTCCACGGACGAGGCATATGGGGTGGCTCAGACGTGGACAACACGGTCGGTTCTTGCCGATGCAGATTGGGTGGCGGGCTCTGATATTGAAATTGTTGACGAAGGCCCCCTTCCGTTGCCAGGGTCCAAGCCACCGGGGACTTGATCCCGGGGCAGATCAGAAAAAGAGCTGAACGCTGGTGTAGCTCAGTTGGTAGAGCAACGCACTCGTAATGCGTAGGTCACCGGTTCAAGTCCGGTCACCAGCTCAAGAATTCCCACCATCTCTCAATTTCTTCCTCCCAAAAAGACGACTACTCTTGTGATGTCCCATGGTTGATGTGGTTGTGGTCGGAGCCGGGCCCGCCGGTCTCTCATGCGCCATTGAAGCAAAAAAGGCAGGACTCTCTGTCGTTGTCCTGGAAAAAGGGAGCCTGGTCGACGCGATCCGAAGGTTCCCCACAAACCTTGTCTGGTTTTCAACGCCTGAACTGCTTGAGATCGGTGAAGTGCCGTTTGTAATCCCGACGCTTCGCCCCGGAAGGATTGATGTAATCAACTACTATCAGCGAGTGTCCATGGTATTTTCTCTGGACATTCGCACTTTTGATCCGGTCGAGAGCATTCGAAAATCAGATCCAGGCTTCGTTGTTGAGACACAGAGCGGCAAGAGCCACAGCGGAAGAAATGTGGTTGTGGCTACCGGATATTTTGATTATCCGAACAGGCTTGGGATCGCCGGGGAGGACCGCGATGATGTCTTTCACTACTATGATGAACCCTACAGGCATTTTGGCTCAAGGGTTGTGGTTGTGGGCGGCAGGAATTCAGCAGTTGAAGCCGCTCTTGATCTCTTTCGCCACGGGGTCCAGGTAACCCTTGTTCACAGGGGAGAAGAACTGAGTGAAGGAGTGAAGTACTGGATCCTCCCTGATTTTCTCAATCGGGTCAAGGGGAAGGAAATCCAGGCTTTCTTTTCAAGTTCCGTTGTCGAAATCAAGAAGGGATGCATCGTTCTGCAGACTCCGTCGGGAATTGTCGAGCAGGAGAACGATGCCACATATGTTCTCATCGGATTTCGCCCGGATGTTCATCACCTCCGCCGGTTTGGGATCGGGATCGATCCCGAAAGCCTTGCTCCCGTTCATGAGGAGTCGACTTTCGAGACAAATATTCCCGGGCTTTACGTTGCGGGGTCTGTTGTTGCCGGAAAAAACAACAACAAGATCTTCGTTGAGAATGGGCGACTGCACGGAAAGTCGATTGTGAAATCAATCCTCGCCCGAAAAATGGGCTGATCTTTTTCAGTCAGTTTGGTTGGCTCTCGTCAACCAGGTTACGTTTCCCGTTGCTTATATACCACTGTTTTGATATATTCTTTGCCGGAACAGATCATCCCAGCCTCTTTCTTCCCCGAAAGGAATAGAATGAACGAAGGAACAATAGTCCAGATCATCGGACCCGTAGTCGACGTTGATTTTTCCGGAGGAGATCTTCCGGAAATCCTGAATGCCGTCACCATTCCCCGGAAAGGGGATGACGGAAATGATGACGATTTGATTTGTGAGGTTCACCAGCACCTTGGCGACATGCGCGTCAGGACAGTCGCAATGGACTCAACCGATGGTCTCTGGCGAGGAATGAAGGTTGTTGACACCGGAAGCCCAATCTCTATCCCGGTTGGACCTTCCACGCTCGGGCGCTTGTTGAATGTTACCGGAGAAGGGATTGATGGCCTGCCGCCCATCAAGTCTGAGAAAAAGTATCCGATTCATCGACCCGCACCCGCCTTTGCTGATCTTTCAACACAGAATGAAATGTTTGAAACCGGCATCAAGGTGATTGACCTTCTCGAGCCGTATTCAAAAGGGGGAAAAACCGGTCTGTTCGGTGGTGCGGGAGTTGGGAAGACCGTCATCATCATGGAATTGATTCACAATATTGCAAAGCAACATGGCGGATTCTCGGTGGTTGG
>DAIPLH010000337.1:0-3785 GCA_036769325.1 Bacteroidota bacterium | reverse complement strand
AAACTTCCGTGGAGCGATCGCAAGTATGGCGCCAGCTTAGGAGTAACGGCATTATGGGGAGAGAAGGGGTTTACGACTCTTGAACGTGTGTGGGCAAGACCCACTCTTGAGTGTAACGGCATCTGGGGTGGGTTTACCGGACGGGGAGCAAAAACTGTGTTGCCTGCAGCTGCATACGCAAAGATCTCGATGCGCCTGGTTCCCGATCAGAAATCGGATGAAGCCGCGCGGCTGTTCAAGGCGCACATCAAACGCGTCGCGCCCAAAACTGTTCGCGTCAAAGTTGAAGCCCTTCACGGCGGAGAGGCAGCGATCACGCCAATCAACAGTCCTGGCGTGAAAGCGGCTGCTGCAGCACTGGAACTGGGATTTGGCAAGAAACCGCTCTACCAGCGGGAGGGTGGATCAATCCCCATCGTCGTCCAGTTCAAGGAGCTTCTCGGGCTTGATACGGTCCTTCTCGGGTTCGGACTTCCTGACGAAAACGCCCATGCGCCCGACGAATTCCTCTGTCTTGATAACTTCTACAAGGGCATGCGAACCTCGGCACACTTCTTCCAGGAACTCCCGAAGTTTATGAACGGGCACCACTGAGAATCAAGTCAACAGTCGGAAGTCGGTAGTCCGGAACGAATCAGATTTTTCTACCTGAACCGCGGCTTGCGCCGCGGTTTTTTTTGCGTCTTCATCTTCTCGTCTGACCTACTTTACTACAACCATCTTCTTGGTTTCAAGAAAGTCTCCAGCTTTCAATCGATAAAAATAGATGCCACTAGGTTCCGCGGTTGCATCCCACCGGACCGTATGAGAGCCTGCTTCCTGTTGACGGTTTACTAGCGTCGCTATTTCCTGGCCAAGGATATTAAAGACCCTGAGATTCACCTCAAATGATTTGGGAATATCGTAACTGATTTCCGTAATTGGATTAAAGGGGTTTGGGTAATTCTGGTCAAGAGCTACGGATTTGGGTAACTGAAGCCCATGCTCGTTTCGAACATCCACAACTACCGATCCGTCAAAATACCCGAGGATGGTTTCTAAAACCTCAGCGCGGATCGAGGCCAGGCTGATTGCTTCGAACCCAAACCCGAAGAGAATAACCTTCCCACCACCTGCCACACTGTCAATGCGGACAGCTGAAATACCATCCGCCCCAGTGAGGCCATAGGTGAGTGAAGGAAGGACATGTGCGGAAAGTGGAGTGAGTCTGTCTCGTGAATCTTGATTGTTTGCTCCGCTTCCGAGGAAGGTCGAAATCTGTAGGCTATCAAACAGATCTCCGTTGACTCCCCTACATATCGGGGAAGATGACGTCCCGTCAAAAGCGAGACCAAGGATGTCATTCACCAGAAGTGTGTTTTGGTTCTTCTCAACAAAATTCTGACCAGTGATGAACGCGTGTGCTCCGCTGTTGAGGCAGGACGAAAGCCCTGTCAGCTCGTCCATTTGCAATTCTGTGGTATCATCCCCCGAAAAATATATGAGAGATTGCTCTCTCAGTTCCGAGGTCCTCTCCAAGGGAGGGGTTCCCTGTTCATTTGGATTCCAGTAATGGGAGCTGACACCAATCTCCATGAGGCTCGTCAGGTAGAATCCCGAATACGGGCCGCTCGACAATGTACGTGTGACAAGCACATCCGCGGTGTCAAGAAGAAGGTCTACAATAGCCACGTTGGTATCCAACAGAGGAGGTACTTGGACCAGCGTGGCGAATGGAAATTCGGGACTAACGAGTACCGTGTCGTATGAAACAAAGGGAGGATATGTGATGAGAAGGCTATCGAGCAGGTAAATTCCATTGACGTCGGTACTGTCAGCATTTGTTTGGGAGCCAAGAGGCGTTACGGATGTAAGAGTCACCAATGCAGACAGCGGCGCCTGATTGGTAATGCTTCGGACAGAGCCAGTTATGCTTGTGTAAGGAATGAGATCCAGTTCGATATTGTGGGTTGTCGCTGAATCGAGAATGAACGTAAGAGGTTCGTTGTGAATAAGATATGGAAAGGACTCTACGCGAGCAGTGATCTCGAGCGAGGGATCTCCGTCGAAATAAGTGAACATGAATGATCCGTTCGAGGAGTCCAAATCTATGACCTCCTCTGTTTCAAGGCGCTCGATCGTTCCAGTCCGCACTGTGTCCCCCGTGACTGCGTCGAGCACGAGGCCTTCAATCGATCCCCGCGATTGCACCCATCGATACACGTTTCCCGCCGCGCACCAAACAGCGTTAGGATCGCGAGGGTGGACTTTCATGTCAAGGGCACCGCTGCTCTCAGACAACCCGCTGGATATCTCCTGCCAGGAGACACCCTGATCACTAGACCTGAATATTCGAGCAGGTGAATCAAACGTACCCGCGTATACCATCCCAGTACTATCAGCCGCCAGGGACCACAAGTCCATCCCGTCAAGTCCGCTGAGCGACCGTGTCCGACCGCCATCGAAGCTCTTGAGAATCCCGGTTCCAAGCGCGGCAGCGTAGAGCTCTGTTGGGTTTAATGGGCTGATAATCAGAGAAGGGATTTCAGCCGCTACGCCCTTCGCAACGGTTTCCCATGACACTCCTGAATCAACCGATCTTGCGAGTGAGCCACCCCCAGTTCCGGCAGACAGGATGTTTGTCGAGTCTGGCCTATTCACCATTGAGCAGACAGGTTCTCCGGCATCACCTTGAAGGGTCCATGTTTCGCCACGATTGCTGCTTCGATAGACCCCGCCATCCTCCCGGTTCCCAGCATACATGAGATCGGGATTCATAGAGTCAAAGACAAGGGAGTTTCCATTCATCCCGAAGTCTGGAATCACCACCTGCCAAGTCGCTCCGTGGTCAGAGCTTCGCATGAGGGACGGGGAAGAAAAGTAATAACCTCCGCAGAAAATAACTGTGGTGTCCTCCGGATGGACGAGAATCTGCCGAGCGGTTACTCCAGGAGTACCTAATCGAGTCCACGTGTTGCCTCGGTCGTATGATACGCTGAGCGTCCCCACACTGTCTTGTGCATAGATTGAATTTGTATTCAATGGGTTCAATCCTATTGCGTTCGCAGGTGCAACCAACTTTTTGCGCCAGACAAAATCCTGCGAATGTGCAAGCAGTCCTGTAAAGAGTGTGAGGACTAAGGGTATCACGACTACAAAGATCACTGGGTGCATAGATACCTCCCTCATGACCTACTCCTCAATGACGAGGGATCGGCCAATGCAAGTAAGTTGCTCGTCCCAACAATTTCCCTAGAGACCTACGAAAAGGTAGTCCAATTCAAAGCAATCTTCAACGGAAGAAGCATGCTACCAACAAAGATGGCCAGTTGTCCAATTGGACTGGATAAAGCATTAGCCTACCTTGTCTATTGCACTATATAAGTCGGGTAAATTCTGCCCCTCCATGTAACAATTACCCCGCTTTTTCATCGCCTTGTCGGGATTATCCACTTCTCGCAGGATTTCAACCCCCAGCGGGCAATGATTGCGTGGCATGCACATTGCTCAAATTCGGCCAGCATGGACAGATCGCCGCTGTGGAACAAACATGGGTAACCGGGTGAAGAAAGACACGAGAATCCTCCTTGTCGATGACGAGAACGAACTCAGGATGCTTGTCGCGGAACGACTTGGAATGGAGGGATACTTTGTTGCAGAAGCGGGAAGGGTGAAGGATGCTGTCAGGTTGCTTGGATTGTCCGAATATCATCTGCTCCTGCTTGATGTGCGGCTTCCCGACGGGACAGGACTGGACGTGTTGAAGTACATGAAGGAAGCCGGGAAGAATATGCCTGTCATCATGT
>DAIPLH010000037.1:10222-13611 GCA_036769325.1 Bacteroidota bacterium | reverse complement strand
ATCTGATACGTGGGAAGATAATATCGGCGGCAACCGCACCTACACGGTGCCAACCGGCGGTGGTACGATTCCGGTCGTTTATTTCGACAATGATTCAGTCGTAAGCATTGCAGTGGTTCAGAACATCCTGCTGAAGACGGATCTGAACGCCTATTTCGAGATGGGTTGGTTCATGCCCTCCGTCGATTCTGTCCAGGTTCGTGGCGCTTTCAACGGATGGGTGGGGAGTGTCTGCGAAGATCCTCTTTCGAGTCTTGAATATGAATATCTGGTTCAGGGCTTTGGCGGGTTCTCCAATGACAATTTCCCCTACAAGTTCTATCTGGATTTTGATGAAGCAACTGCACCGACAAGGTTCCCGGGATGGGCTCCCGGAGCCGGCGCAGATGGTTATGGATACGAACACCCGGCAGAGCGGGGAGATGGAAACAGAGTCTTTGTGCTCCCCAATGCAAACGGCGATGTGAGCGCCCCAGTGTTCTGGTACAGCTCAATTCATCGCGATGGAATCCTGTTCTCTCCTGATACGGTACGAGTAACCTTAACGGCCGATATGTCGCCGGCGATTGCAGGCGGATTCGACCCGAATACCGATACCGTAAGGGTTGTCTGGGAAGACGCTCTGTGGAGATCGGCCCAGGTTCTGCAGCAGGGAGCATTTCCCCAGGTGCAGGATATGACACGACAGGGTACAACGAACATCTACACGCTGACTTTCCGTGTCGAAGGGAACACTCACTACAACATGCAGTACAGGTTGAGGTACACAGGACCACTGGGTGAGGTCACCGAAGGTGGTGGCCTGGGTGCACAGAATCCATTCCGCACGAGGTTCATTCAGCCTCTGGGCGTGAATAGCTTCCCGCTTTCGTACAGCGCACCAACGGATGTGTGGGATACAGATGGCGCGCCGCTTCCCGGCGAGTCACCGTATTTCCAGATCCTGAACAGCGTGGAGCAGGAGCCAGAACTTGGACAGCCTGTCATGTATCAGCTTGCACAGAATTATCCAAATCCGTTCAACCCTGCAACACGAATCAGGTATTCGCTTCCGGAACGCGCCGCTGTGACATTGAAGATATTCAACGTCCTCGGTCAGGAAGTCGCATCACTGGTGAATGAAGTTCAGGAGCAGGGGAACTATGTGGCATTGTTTGAAGCGAACAGCCTGGCCAGCGGCGTGTATTTCTACAAGCTGGAAGCAGGGAAGTTCACCCAGACAATGAAGATGTTGTTGATGAAGTAGTTTGGCCTTCACGCTTGCCCATCCTTTCCTTTACACGGGAAGGGATGGGCTGGCTGTTTGGTTCCCACATCATGAAAGGGGCTCGTATGCTGCTACGATATTTGCCTTTGCTCATGGTCAGCTTCCTCCTTTCTTCTCCCCCCGCACTCAGGGGTGACATTCTCTTCAGTGATATCTCGGCCGCAGCAGGCTTCACCGATGCCATTCATGGTGAAGGGGTCTGTATTATCGACTTTGATAACGATGGCCTTGAGGATGTCTTCATTGCAGGCGCCAACGACCAAAACCGGCTCTACCGGAACAACGGAAACATGCTCTTCACAGAGGTGTCTGCTACCGCTGGCATAGCCCAAACCGGCCACTCAAGGTTGGCAATATCCAGTGATTTCGACAATGATGGCTTGATGGACCTTCTTCTGGGATCACATGAGGAGCCCGCCCGGCTTTTCAGGAACAACGGTGACTGGACGTTCACCGAGATCAGTACCGAGGCGGGTGTATTGACAGATGGTGATGCCCGCGGGGGCGCCTGGTTTGATCACGATAGCGATGGATTGCTTGACCTATACATGGGTAACCTTGGCTCTTCAAATATGTTATACCGAAACAACGGGGATAATACTTTCACAAATATTGCGCCTGACGTCAATGCCCAGGGTCCTTCGCCAAGCCTTGTTCTTGGACTCGCCATCTTTGATTATGACAGGGATGGGGACGACGACATTTTCATGGCCCAGGATGGTTTCCAGGGGAATATGCTGCTTCAAAGACAGGCAAGCGGGATCTATTACGATGTCTCGGATGAGGCGGGAGTCGTTCTGCCTGTCCAGGGCATGGGAGTAGGGGTTGGCGACTACAACAGGGATGGTTTCTTCGATGTCTATACCACCAACCTTGATGAAAGCACCCTGCTTCGTAACAATGGAGATGGTACTTTTACTGACGTCACTATCCTCGCAGGAGTCGGGGACTTGCCAAACCACATGGGCTGGGGTACGTTCTTTTTCGATTCGGACAACGATGGGCTGCTTGATATCTACAATAACAATCAGAGTAATTTTGGCGGGCTTCCGAACACCTTCTACCATAACAATGGAGATGGCACGTTCGAGGACCTCAGCTCCCCCTCCGGACTGATGTCCTATAACAACGGAATCGGCTCATCATACGGCGACCTGGACAATGATGGCGATCTCGACATAGTTCTTGGCGGCCGGCCGGCCGCGGCGGGGAATCTGAAACTCTTCCGGAATGATACAGACGACCCGCACCATTGGCTACAGATTTCTCTTCAGGCATCGGGTGCGAACAGATTTGCAATCGGAGCGATCCTTGAGCTCTTCAGTGATGGAACTGTGCAGACTTCGATGGTGTCGGGTGGGGCAGGGTATGTTTCTCAAAACAGCCTGAGACAGCATTTCGGGCTCGGCCTTTCCACATCAGTCGACTCCCTTGTCGTGTCATGGCCCGATGGATTACGTGAGACCTTTTTTGATCTCGCCATAGACTCTCACCTCGTGCTGGTCGAGGGAACTACGACGGGTATCTCCACAAATGGAGAAAACACAGCCCCCCCGACATTCTTCCATGGACAGAACTACCCGAACCCGTTCAACCCTTCAACACTGATCAGCTTCAGCATCCCTGAAACCGGTCATGTTTCGCTGACTGTCTTCGATGTTTTGGGTAGACGTGTTGAAACCCTTGTTGATGGGTCTCTGCAACGCGGATTACACACGGTTGAGTTCGGGAGCGTCGATCTTCCGTCCGGCGTGTACATCTCACGCCTTCAGACAGGCAACAACGTGTCCGTGAGAAGGATGCTCCTTCTCCGGTAGTGTTGCTCTACCTTGACTCGAGTTGTGACAATAGATCCAGGGCAGCAGGGTGTCCTGGATCGATGGCAAGAGCATTTTTCAGCTCTCTGACTGCGTCGCTTTTCCTTCGCTGCCGGGCGTAGGCAAAGCCAAGCAGGTAGTGATTGGATGCAGCCATTTCAGGGGTAAGCCTGTAGCGCGTTCTTCCTTCCGCAAAAAACGAGTTGTTCAGAGCTGAGATGGCATCTTCGAATCTGTCGTCGTGAAGATGCATCAAGCCGAGTTTTGAATGCGCGTACGGATTGTTCTGAATGCTCAGACATTTC
>DAIPLH010000037.1:9958-10212 GCA_036769325.1 Bacteroidota bacterium | reverse complement strand
GTATGCCTCCTCGGCTTCAGCCTTTTTTCCCTCCATGAGAAAGTAATCCCCGATTCGAAGCAAAGGTTCGTAAGAAAAAGGCAAGACCACTGCCACAGCAGAGGCTTCTTCCCGCGCCAGATCAAATCTCTGCCTCCTGACATAATACGAAGCAGCCTCATAGCGTGCAGCTTGCCACGGAATCTCCTTCCTGACATAACTCAACGCGATGCTTTCAACAGAGTCCCCCGGAACAAACGTGAAAGAGTTGTCCT
>DAIPLH010000037.1:0-9948 GCA_036769325.1 Bacteroidota bacterium | reverse complement strand
CGAAATGGCCATCGATGGGTCAGATAGTCAATCCGTATCCGCCCGACGGCAGTGTCAAACGCAGTAACACCACGGTTTTGTCCGGAAAAACCCGGGGAAGCAGGGCTTTGAACCTGATTCATATCCGCTAGTAGAGCATTTTCCTCTATTGTCTGCGACCAGGTCCGGGCAAGAAGGGCATAGCCGCGAAGGTTTGGGTGAAGATGCTCAAGGAGCAGGTTGTTTCCGGGAAGTCCAGGAATTGATTCAGACACAAATGCAGAATCGACAGGGGACACAGGAACATTCCGTGTCAGGCACACTCTTCGCAACTCTCGCTGGAATTCGTCGGACGCCCGGAATCTCAATGCATCCAGATCCTTCGCGCGACTAAGTGATGTCAATGCGTTAGACGAGTCGCCAGACAAACGATACGCTTGTCCGAGCTGATACCATGCAAATGCATGGTTTGAGTCTATGGAAACGGCCGAGCGGAATGCCTGACTTGCGCGCATAGGGTCAGCGGCTTTCAACAGACTGTCCCCCGATGCAAATCTGTCTCTGAATTTCTGCAATGATTCCGGGGGGAGAGAAGAATCGGCAATGGAAAGGAATGGCTGCTGATCTGCTATGTTGCTCACGAGGGCGCTGAACATGAGAGGCACGCCAGCATCCCTCGCCGTGTCAATGATTCTCTCAAGGTTTCTTGAAAACATCTCCTTCCCGAGGTTGTAGATCTCCCCATGATAAGGAACGGACTGATGGGCAGCCATCTGCTCCATCAACGTTGCATTGTCTGTGTCAACCTTGTTGGGCTGAATGGAAGCAAGCAGATCGCGCAACGCAAGGAATGTCTTGAACCTTACCAATTGAATCGTAAGGTCAGTGACCCAGGGAGAAAAAGAAGCGCCAACCGATGAGGCGGGCCCAAAGGCGCCGTAGAATTCGTTATGACCGACATAGACCACAAACAGGTCCGGCTCGTAGTTGAGCAGCTCAGCGATGAAATCGTGGACGACAAACGTTCCGATGGCTGAGAGTCCGACATTAACAACCTCGATTGTCCTGCCCGGAAGAAGATCGCGGAGATTTTCTTCAAGGAACGCGGGTGGTGTTGCGTTGAATTCGTAAGGAAATCCTGCCATGGTCGATTCGCCGAGGCAAAAGATGCGAACCGTGTTCGTATCTTTATCGATTGTGAAGAGATCCTCGGGTGGTTCAGGTATTGCGGTGGTGTTTCCGGCAAAATATCTTCTTGCAACGCTACGGTTGACTGCATAAAGCTGCGTTCCGAGGACTTCCTTTTTGATCACAAGGTCCAGATTGCCGCCATAGTCAGTGAAACGGAGGACAGATTCAATGGCGAAGAGGACAAGAAATGGGAGTAGGAGCGTAATGAAGTAGAAGAGTTGTTTCTTCTTCATTGCGGCTGGACTGTAGCGGACTGAATGCGTTTGAGCAACGCTGCCGCCGGCTGGTGTGAAGGATCGAGAGTAAGCACCTGGTGAAGTTGCTGGGCGGAGCGGTCTGTCAACCCTGCGCGCCCAAGAGCGAGTGCAAGCATATATGTGCATTCAACCCGCTCAGACTTCGATCCGCTCAGCTCCACGGCCCGCTCAAGGAAGCCCACTGCTTCACGTGGCTTTCCCGTGTCCATTGCGATCGCTCCGAGGGCCCGATATGCAAACAGCGTTGGTTCCACGCGAAGCGAACGGGTAAGCACCGAAAGAGCCTGCTCATACTTGAGCTGCTTCAACAACAAGCGCGATAGTCGGAGATATGGTGAGACGTTGAAGGGGATCGCTTTGATCAGTGCCTCGTATTCCTTTTCCGCCTTTGCCGGATCGCCTTTCCCTTCATAGTATTCCGCGGCAGCGACATGAGCCTGCTCCCACGCGAGCTCCCCGTCGAGCATCTGCTCAATGATCAGTCCGATCCTGTCTGTTGAATCGGGTGGTTGAGGCGGTTGGTTCTTCTCCCGAAACGGCCAGCCGGCAGTGAGGATTTCTGTCCGCCTCATTGCTGCGCGCTCGTCCAGTTCGGTCAGTGCCCTTTGCTCCCAGAGCCCGGTCTCGCTGATGGTATCAGCCTTCACCCATTCAGGTTCAGGAGCAATGAGCCCAATCTCGCGAATCTTTCTGGCATACTCCCGGGCCATGAGGAAATATCCGCGACTGTTTGGATGAAGATGCTCGAGGATGAGTTCCCTGCCGATAATGGAATCGGGAGATTCAGCGCGGAAGAGATTTTCGATGTCGACAAAGCTTGCACCTCTTTCGAAGCAAAGTTCCCTGACTGTTCTGTTGAAATCGGATGATGTGCGAAAGCGCAGGGCGTCAAGATCCCTCGCCTTTCGATAAGCGTCTTCCGCCTCCCTGTACAGTTTGACGGAAGACAGACACTGTCCAAGTCGAAAACGGAAATCTGCCCTTTCCGGATCCTGCTCGATCGCCTGTTCAATCAAGGATCTTGCAGCCGGGAAATCTGCTGTGTCCATGAATCGGGCGGCTCTGCCCATGAGGGAATCGGAGTGTTCCCGCTCCTGGTCCGAAATTCCCTCTGCAGATCTCGAGATGAAGGGGGGCAGGTCCTTCAGATTGGAAACCTGAGATGAAAGCAGCAGCGGGATACTCTGTGACTTGCACAGATCAATCAGATCGACGATGTTATCGTGAAACGTTTGAAGGGTCTGCTTGTAGAGTTCCCCGTCGTACTCGACGACCTGGCCCCTGGCCAGTCTCTCCATCATCGTGCCACTCTGGCTCACTTCAGCGGACGAGTCGAGGCTGCCGAGCAACGACGTGTAAAGTTCGCGTGCAAGGAGAAACACCTTGAAATGGATGAGGCGAAGGTACAACCTGGTTATCCACCGGGATTGTGCCACTGACTCGTTTGACGCCGCTCCAAGAGCTCCGTAGAACTCATTGTGGCCGTCATAGACGATCAGAAGGTCAGGTGCATAGTCGATTAGCTCCCCGGCAAAGTCCAGTGTCGTAAAACTGTTGGTTGCAGTGAGCCCGAGGTTGATGACCTCGATTTGCTTTTCCGGAAAAAGGAGGGAAAGGCGACCCATGAGAAAAGTCGAAAACGAGCCGATGTAGCCGTAAGGATAACCCGCGGTCGTTGAGGCCCCAAGACAAAAAATCCGAAAGGTTCCTGGTTCCTTGGTGATCGGGAAGTGGTCAAGCGACGTCATCGGGTTGAAACGAACCCGCGAGAAGTATCGTGCTTTTACTGCCGGGTTCATGTTATAGTAGGGGGACCCGCCGATCTCCGTGATCCTGAACAATGAAAGGTCGGTCCCGTAGTCGACTAAGCGAAGGGTGACTTCAGAAAGAAAGAGAATGAGAAGCGGAAAAAGAAGGGTAAAAATGAAGAACGCGCGCGTTTTGCTCTGCGAAAGCGTTCTTCTCTTTGACTTGCTTTGGCGAGTGCCATTCATCAGGGAGATGTTCTTCCACACATGTTCCAGCGACGAACTGTATCACAGCGAAGCGACAATATACGTTGCGGGTTTCGGAATTCAAACTTGTGGGAATTGAACCGAGCGTCCTGAGACGAGATCTCGGCCGGTGGCCGGGCCAAAGCGCCAAGGGTGCAATGACCCGCACGACTGAGTCGTGCGGGGACTGGGGTGTGCTTTTGTCCCGCCACGGCTCAGTCGTGGCGGACAAGAAGAAATTGAGACACGACAGATTGTTTTGATTGAATTTGCCTTCTCCTTTCGTATATTTCTGTACGCTCTTCATTGGAGTTGCCTAATGAGAATCCCGAACTTCCTCCCGTCACTCTCCAGAACAACGATGAGCGCTCTCTTGCTCATCACTGCCTCGACGACACTCCTTCTTGCACAGGACAGCGTAGACGTAACGTTTCGGTGGACGATCACCGGTCATGCCGGCTACTCTGTCCCCGGGGAGTTTAACGGATGGAACAACGCTGCATGGCCGATGCAGTATCAGGGTGGCAACCTCTGGGTCAGGAACGCACGGCTTCCTGTCAACCCCATGGGTGGAAGCATTCCGGGAGCGTTCCAGTATAAATTCTACTACACCGGAGCGAGCCCATGGCCCAATGATAGCCTGAACCATCATGTTAATCAGGCTGACAATGACAATTCCATCCTGTATGTCAAAGATCCAACGATTTATCATTTCGTGCCGAACCAGCGTTCAGGCATCGTCAACACAAACCACCCGACGATTTCTGCGTTTCTCTATCCTCGTGTGGGTGGATCGATTGATACCGCTTCCCTTTCTCTACAGATTGACGATACGACCATAACCGGCATTGGCAGCTTCTACAATGTTGCAACGAAGCAGCTTGTGTACACAACTTCCTACGAAGTCCCTGACGGCGGCCACCAGGTTATTCTCACTGCCGGTGCGAACAGGGACACTGTGTCGTTCACTCTCCTGACCGGCTCTCCTCCGGTTGCACCAATGCCGTCGTATGCGCGTCACGGAGTGACGCTTCCATCGTCTGCGTCGGGCGACTCAACAACGTTCAGGCTCAGAGTGGGTGGAACCGGCGTTGTGTTTCTCCGGGTTGCTCCGTTGGGTCAACCGGTGCAATCGCAGCCCGCAGTTCTGATGAGGAAAGATCCGACGACAGACAACTGGTGGATGAATGTCGATCTCCCCGAAGGAACCTATGAATACCTGTATCAAACCGAGAACGGTGCGTTCTTCCAGGATCCGTGGGGAAGGCACACAGGAACCTATGGAACCAGATTCTCCACGAGCAGTGAAGGGTTGACGGCCGATGATTATTCCTGGCAGTCGGATTCCTATCAAAGGCCTCCGCTGAACAAGATCTGCATCTATGAGCTCCACGTGGGCGAATTCGGCGGCGGTTATTATGGGCTTGGAGGAGGGGAGGCAGGCTTCGCAGAACTGACAACTCTGATTCCATACTTCGATTCGCTCGGCGTGAATGCGATCGAGTTAATGCCGGTCAATGACTTCGGCCAGATTGGGACCTCCGGACATTCCTGGGGGTATGACCTCAGCCATTATTTTGCCCTTGAACCTTCGTATGGATCCCCGGAAGACCTGAAAGTTCTTGTCGACTCGGCCCACTCCCGCGGAATTGCCATCATCCTCGATGTCGTGTTCAACCACCTGAACGATCCGGCCCCCCTCTGGCAAATGCATCCGGACGAGGTGGCAAATCCGTACTTCAAGCCGAGCACCGTCCTGCGGTACAATGAGGACCCTCTTTTCTTTTTCAGAGACATGGACCACTGGACAGACGAAACTCAAGAGCTTGTTTACGAAGTGTTAAAGATGTGGATCGATGAATATCGGATTGATGGCTTCCGATATGATTTCACCCAGGGTATCGGATGGAATGTCGCCGAGCCCGATCGAGGGATTCTTGGATGGGCGAATGTTATCGACGAGGAGTATGGGGGAAGCATCTATCAGATTGCCGAGCATCTTCCGGAAAGCCCGGCCCTTGTCCTGAACAGCGGATTGACCGGTGGATGGCATGACAGCTATCGCGATGAGATCTTCGACGAAGCACGATTCCGGAATACGCCGCTGACCGATTTTGAGAACCTTGTCATCGATCTTGACGGTTATCCCGGAAATGATATTCCCTCGTCGCCAACCCGCTATGCAAACCGGACGGGGCCGGTGAACGGGAACGTGAACCATGATGAGCAGGGATTGCTGTTTGAAATGTATACGTTCCAGGGAGAGGACACGACGACAGCGCTGATCCGCGACCGTCTCTATGCGACATTCATGTTTACATCAGCCGGCATTCCGATGTTGTGGGAGGGAATTGAATTCAGCGCTCCGCGCGGGTGGGAGGATATTGGCGACCGGCTTGCATACCGGCCTGTGGAATGGGAATACTATGAGACCCCGAGAGGTCAAACGCACTACCAGTACCACAAGGCGCTAATCTTTCAGAGATTGAACAACCCGGCCCTGTTCCAGGGTGTCCTGCACAAATTGTTCAGGTATACTTCACAGAAGGTTCTTGTCTGGGGCTTCACGGACGGAGCGACAGGCTCGTTTGTTATGGCCGTGGCAAATCTGAATAACACGGATCAAACCGTGACGAATGTTCCCTGGCTTGCAACCGGGACCTGGTATGATATCTGGGATCAGTCTGAATTCCTTGTGGACGACATTTCCGTCGACTCGTTCTTTGTCCCAGCCTACACGGCAAGGGTCTACTCGAACGTGAGTGACTCTGTTCTATCGGCGGTTTCTTCCGACCCGAACCAGGTTCCGTCGACCTATGCCCTTGGGCAGAACTTTCCGAATCCGTTCAATCCCTCAACAACAATATTCTTCGATGTTCCGCACTCAGCTCACGTCACAATCAGGATCTTCGATGTGCTCGGCCGTGAGGTTGCTCTTCTCGTCGATGATGCCCTTGCCCCCGGAGTTCACTCGGCAATCTGGGATGGAAGGTCATTGGGCGGCAGCCCCGTCGCCGGAGGAGTATACTTCGCGCGATTGCAATCGTCAGATGGATTCACGGCGGTACGAAAAATGCTTTTGTTGAAATAATCTGCAATGAGTGTTACACGGCTGTTGCTCTTGCTCCTCGTGTTGTCCCAACTCCCATGTCTAGCCCAACCGATCCTTCATGACGAAAGGGTCCGGTTCACGTTCAAAGGCGATGCAGATTCGACAGTATCTCTGGTTGGTGACTTCAACGGCTGGTCGAGGTCAGAGAACCCGATGCAACGGGATGCCTCTGGTGTCTGGAGTACAAGTCGACACATCGACCCAGGCCTGTATCAATACAAGTTCCTTGTCGATGGGAGTGAATATGTTCTTGACCCTCTCAATCCGGAATCCATCGAAAACTATGATGGGTCCGGAAGAAATTCCTCATTTGTCGTGACTGAAGAAGGGAAGATTGTTCTGACTTCACATTTCAAGCCCGGAATAAACCCCACTGACGAATATGAGCTTGAGGCCGGACGTGGACCAATCTACCTGAATATCATCTGGCACCAGCACCAGCCGCTGTATGTGGACCCTGAGAGCGACCAGCTCAAGGGGCCCTGGGTTCGGACCCATGCCACGAAGGACTATTATGATATGGCTGCGATGCTTCTCGATTATCCAGAGATTCATTGCACCATCAATCTGACATCATCATTGCTTCTCCAGATTCAGAAGTACTACGTGGACCGCCTTTCACCGTTTGTCGATGTTCAGGCCAACACCATTGATGTTGATCGCTTCCTCAGCACGTGGGGAGGAAAGACGGACCCGTGGATCGATCTTGCATTGAGAGAAACGGAGACATTCGATTCAACCGATCGTGCGCATATCTACGGGAATACATGGAATGCGTTTGGAATCAGTGATGTGATGATCGGGCGATTTCCCGAATACCTACGGCTGAAACAGAAGTTTGAGGACAATCGTCTTCGCGGTATTCCGCACACGAGCAAAGAGATCCGGGAAGCAAAGTTCTGGTTCTTCCTTGCTTATTTTGACCCGGATTTTCTCAGGGGGCCGGTGCGGCTGCCGGATGAGACAATCGTTGACCTGAGTGACCTCGTCGAGGAGACATCGGACGGCAAGTTTCTCCTCAAGGCCGACGTGACCGAGGCTCTTTGCCGGCGAATGGTGATTGAAGCATTTAAGATCATGAGCAATATTGTCAGGCTTCATACGTCGATGCTCTATGACCAGGCGACCAAACGTGGACAAATCGATGTTATCACGACGCCGTACTACCATCCAATTCTCCCCCTGATTTTTGATTCTGATCTCGCAAAGATCTGTCAGCCCGCCGACAAGCTTCCATCCCGTTTTGCCTTTCCGGAAGATGCAAGAGCCCAGATCATCAAGGCGGTTCAGCTGTACAAAGAGCTGTTTGGTCGGCCACCGCAGGGGATGTGGCCCGGTGAAGGTGCAGTCGCTCAGCCAGTGCTCTCCCTTTTCCGGGAAGAGGGCATTCTCTGGACTGCCAGTGACGAGAAGGTCCTGAAGAGATCGCGCCCTGGCACAGACAAGAATGCGATGCCATTTCGCTTTCCTGCCGGGTCGGTAGAAGGAGTACCCGGCTCTCTGGCAATTGTCTTTCGGGACACAGAGCTCTCAGACCGCATTGGCTTCAAGTACCAGACCTATGAGCCTGAAGAAGCTGCGGAGGATTTCATCCGCACAATCCTTGATCGACGACCCGCCACCGGGAGCAAGGCGGATGTACTTCTGACAGTCATTCTGGATGGCGAAAACGCATGGGAATGGTATAGGAAAGACAATGACGGCAAGGGCTTTCTGAACGCATTCTACAGAAAGCTCTCGAAGCTTGACGCTATGGGGGCTGTCATCACCACAACAATGACAGAATACCTTCAGGGAAACAAGACCAGGGGTATACCTGCACATCCAATGTCGAAGCTGACCGGAATGACGTGGCTGCATCCCGGGTCGTGGATTAACGCAAACTACGATACCTGGATCGGCGAACCCGAGGAGAATACTGCCTGGGAGGTGCTTCTTCTGACCAGGAAAGACCTGGAAGATTCAGGCATTCCCCGACCAGATCCGAGAAAAGGCGCTCCCGATAAAGGAACCAACGAGTGGTTTCAGTACATGGCCTGGGAGGAAATGTATGCCGCCGAGGGGTCGGATTGGTTCTGGTGGTACGGAAGTGACCAGTCGGCGCCCGCAGGCGATAAGCCATTCGACAATGCTTTCAGAACCCACTTGCGCAATGTCCATGAGTTCATGGATCGGGCCGGCAAACCAGGGCCTCGCCGGGATTTTCCCCCCATCATTGCGGCAGAGCAGCAGACGAGCGGACAGGGAGTCATGGCACAAAGCAGAGAATTGCAGCCGCTTCTTTTTACATGCAATGCATCAGGCGAAACTGTTGATTCATCTATCTTTATTGTCGGCAACCTCGAGGCTCTTGGGGCCTGGAGTCCAAACAGGATTCGGATGTTCGATGACGGAACACATGGGGATACACACCGTGAAGACAGAACTTGGTCGATCAGAGTTGAGGTGCCTTCTGGCACCGAGGTTCTTTACAAGTACACGAACAGCGGCCGACAGGGCGAATGGAGCCCTGGAGAAGAATTTCCAGGTCAGAATCGCCGGTTCCTTGTGCCCTCCTCAGGTTCCGGACCGATCGTGATCAGTGATGTCTTTGGGAAGAGAGACTCTTGAATGAAGACCCCGACTCTGACAGTTCTGCGCGAAGCTATCACGCGGGCCAGAAAGGCAAACCAGAGGAAGAGAATCAAATATGCAGTTCCTTCTCTTTGGAGTGGGGTAAACACAAAGGCAAAAAGAAGTTGGGTCGATCCATTTGATTATTACCTTTCTGTAATTAAGAAGATACAGAAGACCCGAAAGGGAGGAAGAGGGACGAAGTCGCAGGGCGGAGAATGGACCCGGACAGCGTTGGTCTACAACCTTTTCGTAAGAACAACCACGGCATTTGACCATGACGGGAATGGGAAACTGGACCTTCCGTCAAACAAATCAGGGTTCAGAGAGACCGGCACCTTCCTGAAGTCAATCGCCTTCCTCCCATATCTGAAGCTTCTTGGAGTTGACACGCTGCATTTGTTGCCCATCACCTCTATTGGTAAGGATGGGAACAAAGGCACGCTGGGTTCCCCCTATGCTATCAGGAATTCATATGAGATCGAAGAATCGCTCGCGGAACCCATCCTCGGACTTGATGCCGCGACCGAATTCAAGGCTTTTGTCGAAGCAGCTCACTGCCTCGGGTTTCGGGTAGTTCTTGAGTTTGTCTTCAGAACAGCTGCAAAGGACTCGGATTGGGTCAAAGAGCACCCAGATTGGTTCTATTGGATCCGTGAAGAAGTCGAAATGCGTGAGAACTCCTCAATCGACGAGAACAAATACGGATCGCCTCTTTTCACAAAGGAAGAACTTGAGCGGATCCATGCGGATGTCCGTGTGCAACGGTTCGGCGCGCTTACGCCCCCCCACAACGTGTATC
>DAIPLH010000336.1:0-3816 GCA_036769325.1 Bacteroidota bacterium | reverse complement strand
CCTTGCCGAAGCTCAGGGTCACTTCACTGGCTCCTGACGTGAGTGTGAAATCCTGTATTTGGAGGCCGGTGAGATCAAACTCTCCCTTCCCGACTCCAAGCTCGATATCAAAAGACAGAGGGATAGCGTCACAGAAAGTGAGTTTCCAGGAACCGCCATGGACGGCCCACTTCTGTTCTTCATCTCCATAGTCCTCTCCGAGAGAGATCTCCAGATAGCCGACTCTGTTGCGAACAGAATATGAAACATTGATGGGAGGATGGTCCCCTTCACTCAGAGGCTCGGCGGTGAAAATATTGCCCGGCTCTCCCCGGCTGATCGTGACCGTCCCGAACGAGGAAGAAAGCAGGACGCTGACCTCGCTTTCTGTGGTCCGCTCGATTTTCTTCCAGCCACCGGCGTAAGACGAACTTGTGTTGGTAAGGACGAGGAGCGCGATGACGAGGGGAGAGTATACCGGATGAAGTCTTATGGACATTGTCATTCTCATGCGGCTGTTACGTGCATGGGTGGCTGTAGTTTCATATCGCCTAATAATGGCGGATTTTGCCCTTGAGATGCTTATACAGCATCTCGCGGGCTCTGAATATATGGGCTTTCACCGTCCCAACGGGGAGTTTGAGCGCCTTGGCAATTTCCTCGTAGCTCCGTTCTTCGACATGACGGAGGTGAATAACCTTCCTGTACTTCTCCGGAAGGCGCTGAATTGCCTGTCCAAGAAAAGCTGAGCGCTGGGAAGCGATGATATCCCTGTCAGCCGCGTTGCTGTGATCGGGGATCTCGAAGGAGTACACGCCATCCTTTGATTCGATGGGTTTGTCGATCGAGAACGTGAGGAGCTTTCGTTTCCGGATGTAATCGATACAGTTGTTTGTAGCGATCTTGTAGAGCCACGTGGAAAACGCATACTCCTCATTAAAATTCTTGAGCGAGGCAAACGCTTTGATGAACGCTTCCTGTGTAAGGTCTTCGACCTGGGAACGGTCATGGACCATCTTCCAGACAAAGCTGTAGATGGGATCATGATACTTATCCATCAACCGTCGAAAGGCCGAGTGGTCCCCCGCCAGCGCCTTGTGAATAAGGCGTGAGTCCTCTTCACGCGAATCGAGTCTCTGCCGGGATTGCTTTAGCGGCGGGGGAGGAGGACCAGCCCTATGTGGCCGGGGGCTCTTGGGCATCGTCCGGGTTGGGAACTGGTTCAGGGAAAGCAACGCGCATTGTGAGTCGAAGTTACTCAAATGACTTCACACTCGCAAGAACCCGTATCATGCCGTTGCTTCGCGGTTCGAAATTCAGTAAGTTCGTTTTCATGAAGTCGCCACGGAAGTGAATGTGATCGCATGCTGATTACACTTGAGGGACTTGACTGCAGTGGGAAGTCCACTCAGGCACGAATCCTGGTTGACAGACTCACGGGCAGCAAGGGTTCTCCGAAGGTGCTCTTCATTCGCGAACCGGGTGGGACTGAAATTTCGGAGCGAATCAGATCAATTCTCCTGGACCGGGAGCGCATTGAGCTTAGTCCGGCAACGGAGCTATTCCTGTTTTCTGCCAGCCGGGCGCAGTTGACAACTCAGGTGATCAGACCTGCGCTTGAACGGGGGGAAATGGTTGTGTGTGACCGATACTACGATTCGACGACTGCGTATCAGGGTTTCGGGCGCGGGATGGACTTACGGGCGATCGGCGAAATCAACCGGCTTGCCACAGGCGGAATTAGTCCCGACCTTACATTCTTCCTCGATGTCCCGCCTGAGGAGCTGGCGCGACGACGGGGCGCAACGAGGAAGGTGAGTGACCGTATGGAGGATTCGGGCGACGAATTCTACGAGAGGGTTCTTCGTGGATACAAGCAGATTGCAGAACGTGAACCAGCGCGGTATTGTATCATCGATGGCACAAGACCGTTGGAAGAAGTGAGTGACCTGATCTGGCAGGAGGTCGACAAAAGGGTCTTAAAGGAATGAATCGGAGAAAAGGGGAGTACAGGATGAGAAGAAAATCATTGATCGCGATCGGACTGTTGCTGGGGCTGGTTGTAAACCCGCTTTCGGGTCCGCAGGGAATTGCCGGGTCACCGGATGGAGATTATTTCCTTGAAGTGAACAGGAGCATTGATGTCTTTGGAAGAGTGTACAAAGAGATCACGGCCAACTATGTTGACGAGATCCAGCCGGCTCGATTCATGGAGACGGGGATCGAGGCCATGCTTGGCTCGCTCGATCCGTACACAACCTACATTGACCGCGAAGAAGGAGATGAGGTCGAGCTTCTCACAAGTGGAAAATATGGCGGGATTGGAGTCACGATAGGCCATCGTGATGGGATCATTCAGATTATTTCCGTGATGGATGGCTACTCCGCGCAGAAACAGGGCCTTCTCCCGGGAGACCAGATCATGGCCGTGGATGATGTCCCCACAAGCGGACGAAAACCGGATGAAGTCAGAAACCTCACGAGGGGTGCACCGGGGACTGAAGTAAAAATTCTGATTGACCGTGAAGGAGAGGATGCACCGCTTACGTTTGTTCTTATCCGGGAGGAAATTCGCCTCAAGGACGTTACGTATGTTTCCTACGTGGAAGAGGGAATCGGTTATATCCGTCTCGAAAGATTTTCAAGGAAGGCAGGTGAGGAAGTCCGCCAGGCTCTCAAGAAACTGGAGTCCGAGGGAAAGCTCGGAGGCGTCGTCCTTGATATCAGAGGAAACCCGGGTGGATTACTCGATGCGGCGGTCGAAGTCGTCAGTAAGTTTGTTCCGAAGGGGAGCCGGATTGTCAGTACCAGGGGACGAAGGCCGGACTCGGACAGGACATACCAATCGCAGGAGGAACCACTTGCACCGGACGTTCCTCTCGTGATCCTTACTGATCGGGAGAGTGCGAGCGCGAGTGAAATCGTTTCCGGCGCCCTGCAGGATCTGGACAGAGGATTAATCGTTGGAGACCGTACCTTTGGCAAGGGGCTTGTGCAAACCATTCTTCCCCTGAACTATGGTGCTCAATTGAAGGTGACTACTGCCCGCTACTATATTCCGAGTGGACGAAGCATACAGGAGATTGACTATAAAAAGAAGGACCCGGATGGGCTTTTCTCCACCTATTCGGACAGTGTAAAGACAGAGTTTCGAACCGCAGGCGGGAGAATTGTCTATGAGCACGGGGGAATTGCTCCGGATTCTCTTGTGGTCCCGGTGGATGAGGGACCGATGGTGGAGGCGTTGATTCGAAAATCCATGTTCTTCCGTTTCATGAACACGTATGCGGGGCAGCAAAAGGCGAACATGCCATCTTCAGTGACCGATCCGATGGTGTCATCGTTCAAGACTTTCCTTGAAGAACAGAAGTTCGACTTTCAGGAACAGACAGAGGAAAAGATCAGCGAGTTGCAGAAGGCAGCCACTGAGCTGCGTTATGGAAAAGAGATCATGGATGAACTTGCCCGGCTGTCCGAGCGTGTTGAGGCTGAAAAAAATCGAGCCTTTGAACGAAATCAGGAACGTATCAGGTTCCACATCCAAATTGAGTTGAGTGCCAGACGCGAAGGCGAGCAAGGAAGGATCGGCGCGTCATTGCGTAATGATACTCAGCTTGAGAGTGCCAGGGGTTTGCTTCGCGACAAGAAGACATACGACCGAAAGATCAATGGATAGATGGAACTCCCGATCCTTCTCGTCCTGATTGCAGTTGGGTGTGTGGCTGGAGGTCTGGCGGGTTTTTTCGGTGTTGGAGGAGGGATTGTCCTTGTTCCGATTCTTCTCTGGTTCTACCTGAATACACTGGCTGTCCCATCACAGGTGGCCGCCCATCTGAC
>DAIPLH010000335.1:0-3825 GCA_036769325.1 Bacteroidota bacterium | reverse complement strand
AAGAAATGGGAGAATCTAAACGCGGCCTTGTGTTTGTACTTCTGGCACTATAACTTTGCACGTGTCCATGAAACACTGAGAGTGACCCCGGCGATGGAGCATGGATTGGTGAAGTGGATACTGACTTGGAATGATCTGTTCAACTGGCAGGAAAGAAGGATAGCGGCATAAAGGAAAGGACTGTTTCGTCATGCAGCAAATCTTGCTTATAGCCGCTGGCGGTTCGCTTGGAGCTGTTGCCCGCTACGGATTCTCAACTTATATCCTTGGAACGCTCAACGATGTTTTTCCGTGGGGGACGTTGATCGTGAACCTCACCGGATCATTTGTGATAGGGGCATTCATCGAGGTGTGCGAAACGGTGATCGTCCCAACCGACTGGCGTAGCTTTATCACCATTGGCTTTATCGGGGCCTACACAACATTTTCGACTTACACACTTGAAACAATGAATCTCCTTCGAGATGGCGAAGTACGACTTGCTGCAATCAATGTCATTGCCAGCAATGTCGCGGGCTTACTCCTCGTTGTCATGGGGATCTATTCAGCCCGCTTTCTCCTAAAGTTGTTTTCATAGGAGTGACAAATATGAAACTCCCTGAGGATGCACTGCTGCTTAGAATTTTCATTGGCGAATCAGATCAATATCACAGCAAGCCGTTATACGAGCAGATCGTACTAAAAGCACGTGAACTGAATCTGGCTGGGGCGACTGTTCTTCGTGGTATAATGGGTTTCGGCGCAGACAGCCGCATCCATTCAGCAAAGCTGCTTGAACTCTCAGTTGACTTGCCGATGGTCATCGAGATTGCTGACACAGAAGAGAACATCAACAGATTACTTCCCTTTGTCGATGAAACGGTCACAGAAGGGTTAGTCACGCTGGAAAAAATGCGGGTAATCAAGTACCGGCACAGTTGACCCAGTACCGCACTTTTGTCTATTCCAGCCACGATTCACAACGTAAGCGACTGCCCTAAATTTTCTCCAGAGGACAACTCTATGATCTTGCTCGAGAAACAAGAGATGCTCTTGACAATCTGGTTTGAGTTTCCTACTGTCATGACACAAGACCAATTCATTCGAAATCCCGGAATCGAAGAATGTGAAACAGCCCTTTCCTCCTTGCGAAGCTACCGGGATTGCTGAATGAGGGGAAAGGGCGTTCCGTTTGTAGTCGTGGATTGCTAACCAATCTGCTAACCACTTGTCGGTTGGACGAGCATCAAGTCAGCCAAAACTGACTGAAATCCCACGGAAATTTGCACATCTCCTGCCTTGGGCGCAGGAGGTCGGGAGTTCGAATCTCCCCGCCCCGACAGCAACATTGCCAATTTCCGATTGCGGATTGCCGACTGGTTAGTTCGAGATTCAGGAGTTGTCCCTCCAATTCGCATCTGGAAATTCCGCCCTCCCTCGCCCTTAAAGGCCCTCGGGCGAGGCCGGGGCAATTCAAAATGCTTGCACCAACCCCGCATCAATTTCCTGCTTCTCGTTGGCGAGAGCCTCGCCCTGAGTCGGAAACCATTTTTCGGCTACCTTCAACTTGCCGGAATTGTTGGTACAGGAATACTTCGTTCCGTGTCCGCCATTGTCTGACATGACAATGATTGCGACCCCCCGATATGTCGCACCTGTTGTTGTCTTCTTTATCATGCTTCTTCCTTCCTGCCGGTTTCCCTAGTGATTCAAACTGATACTGGATGTATCAATGTGGACACTGTCCGGGTTAATAGCAAGGAATGCTCCTTTCTGGGGCTGTTTTCGATTCAATTGTCCTTCGATACTCGACCGAGGATTGCACGCCTCATCGGATCTCTGTACTTTCCCGCATGTCATTTCTTGTTCCTCCCCGTCAATTTGATCCTGATATTCCCGAGTTGATGGATGTCTCCGGGATTGATGAAGACCTCCTGGAGGAGGACCTTAGGAATCTGAGAAAGCTGAACAGGTATTTTGGAGGGATCGCTGCTGTGAGAAAACACATCCTTCCAATGTTTGAGCGCATTCAACCCGACAGGGAGATCACTATTCTCGATCTCGCCTGTGGCTCCGGAGATCATCCCGTGGCCCTTGTGCACCTTGCCCGCTCCATCGGCCGCCGGGTTAAGATCAGGGCCTTAGACAAAAATCCAAAGATGATTGCTGCCACGCGCCGGCTAACGGCCGGATTTGCCGGGATTGAAGTGCACCAGGCAGATATCCTCGGGCTTCACGGCCAGGAATGGCATTCGGACATCGTCCTTTGCTCCCTGGCTTTGCATCATTTCTCAGAGGCGGACGCTGTCCGGATCATCAGAAATATGAAGGCGTTCAGCAGAGTGGGATTTATCATCAACGAAATAAACCGCAACCTCCTTGCTGCGTGGTGCGCATGGACATACACCCATCTTACAACGCGCAACCGGATTACACTCAACGACACATATGCTTCATTTCGCCGGGCCTTTACGGCAAATGAATTGCTGTCTATGGCGGAACGCGCAGACGTAGAACGCTGTCAGGTCCATCACGAACCACTGTTCAGGATTCTTCTTACAGGCTATGTTGATGCACGTTGAAAGCACGATAACGATTCATGCTCCCCTCGAGCGCACATTTGCCGTGGCATCGGATCTTTCACTCTGGCCACGGATCCTTCCCCACTATCGATACATTACATATCTGGAGCAATCCGAAAACCGGAATATTGTCCGCATGGCCGCCCGCCGGGGATGGATTCCCATACAATGGACGTCCGAGCAGAGAATCGACCCGGCCAACCATGAAATCCATTTTCGTCACCTCAAAGCCTTCACAAAGGGAATGCATGTGGTGTGGACTTTTAGCCTGAAGGGTGATGGTGTTGTCGTCACCATCGCCCATGAGCTCGCTCCGACCATTCCCCTCATCGGGAAATTCATCGCCGACAGGGTCATCGGAGGTTTCTTCATTTCTTACATTGCACCCCGGACCCTTTTCCATATGAAACAATTCCTGGAAGGAAGCAATGAGCGATAGAAGGGTGGTCGTGACCGGTATCGGAGCGCTTACCCCGATCGGTCATGGTGCGAAGGGTTTGTGGCAGGGCGTAACGGACGGAGTGTGCGGGATACGGTCAATCGACCGGTTCGACACGTCGCAGATTACGACAACAGTAGCAGCCCAGATTGATGGGTTTGATCCGCTGGATTACCTTGAACCGAAAGTCGCACGGCGGCTCGACCGCTTTGCACAACTTTCACTTGCTGCCTGTGAGCAGGCGCTTCACGACGCCGGCCTGAAGCTGGACCCTCTGTCACCGAATGCCCGCATCGGCGTAACCATGGGTTCCGCGCTGGGTGGAATTGCAGGGGCTGAGCGACAACATGAAAACTATATTCGCGGTGGCCTGCGTGCAGTCGATACAAGCCTGGCGTTGACTGTCTTCGGTGGATCGGGTTCGAGCAGCATAGCAATCCGCTACGGCTGCATGGGTCCGAGCAATGCGAATTCGAACAGCTGCTCATCCGGTGCAATTTCGATCGGCGAAGCGTACCGCTACATCAGGCAGGGCCTCGCCGATGTGATGATCGCCGCAAGCGCAGAGGCGCCGCTTTATGAGCTGACATTCAGCTCGTTCACATTAATTCGAACCATGTCCTCGAATCCCGACCCTGCTGTCGCGTGCCGTCCATTCGATCTCCACCGGGATGGATTTGTGATGGGAGAAGGATCCGCCGTCCTCATTCTTGAAAGCCTCGAGCATGCAACCAGACGCAATGCAAGGGTGTATTGCGAGTTGCTCGGGTATTCATGCAATAACGATGCGCACCATATGGTCTCGCCACGGCCTGATGGCCTGGC
>DAIPLH010000334.1:0-3827 GCA_036769325.1 Bacteroidota bacterium | reverse complement strand
AAATATGCCGTACATCCTGCAGATCATTTCAAACGTTGCCGTTGCGAAGTTTTTTCTCGTCATCTGTCGCGGAATCATCCTGAAGGGGGTCGGGATGGATGCTCTCTGGGAGCAATTCATTTTCATGAGCCTGTTCGCATTCGTCCTTCTTGGAATCAGTGTGAAGCGCATGCGGGCGGAGGGTGGACAATGACCGGTTCCGTGAGGATCATCCTCGAGATCATCCGAAAGGAATTTCACCAGATCCGTCAGGACAAAAGAATGATGGCCGTTTCGGTTGCTGCACCTCTGCTGCAGGTCATTCTTCTGGGCTATGCCGCGACGACCGATGTGAAGAGCACCGACATGGTTATTTGTGATCTTGACCGGACACCATCCAGCAGGGAGTTTGTTCAGAAGTTTACCAATTCGGGATATTTTATTGACAAGTACCGGGTCGACGTCCCAGGGGAAATGGATTCATACCTTGACAGAGGCGACGTTGCCGTGGGTCTGGTGATTCCACGGAATTTCAGTGAGCGTCTGTTGGGGAGGGAAACTGTCGCCGTTCAGATGATCGTTGACGGCGCTGATGCAAACACCGGAAACACATTGCTTGGTTACGCAACTCAAATTGTCGGACAGTATTCGCAGTCGATCCTCGTCTTCGGCTTGTCGTCAGGGAACCGGACCAGGCCCGGACTTATTCTTGCTGAGCCCCGTGTGTGGTACAATCCGGAGCTCCTGAGCAGAAACTACATGGTGCCCGGTGTCGTAGCACTGGTTCTCATGATCATAACGATGACCCTCACGTCCCTGGGTATTGTCAAAGAGAAGGAGATCGGAACCCTGGAACAACTGATGGTTACACCCATTCAGCCGCACCAGCTGATCTTTGGCAAGCTGGTTCCTTTTGTCATCATTGGGGCTCTGGATGTGACAATTGTCCTGTCGATTGCAACGTTCTGGTTTGAAGTGCCGCTGCGGGGTAGCGTCCTGCTCCTGTACGGTCTCAGTGGATTGTTCCTGCTGACAACGCTCGGGCTCGGGATCTTTGTGTCGACGATCTCCAGGTCACAGCAACAGGCAATGTTGATCGCTCAGTTTTTCTTCTTCATGCCATTCATGTTCCTGTCCGGTTTTGCTTTTCCCATTTCAAACATGCCGGAAATCATCCAGTATGTCACTTACCTTATTCCTCTCAGGTACTTTCTGGAAATTGTCCGGGGGGTTTTTCTGAAAGGGATTGGGATAGCGGAATTATGGCCTCAAGCCGTCGCCCTTTTTGCAGGTGGAGTCGTTATCCTGACGTTGAGTATTCTGCGATTCAAGAGAAGGCTAATGTAGGTCAAGGTAGCGATTCAATTTGGGTTCTGTTTGTGCATTTGTGGAACTCTCCCCTCTACGAGGTCGTAGACCCAGCTATCGAAATTCAGGTTCCCCCCTACGGGGTCGTAGACCCTCCCTTTGAAAGGGAGGGAAATGGTCCGGCCTCCGGCCGAGACCTCGTCTCGAGACGGGTTCGATCCCGGATAAGGGGGTGAGTTCAGTCGAATCAAACTGCGACACCACACAGGTTGAGTGTTCCAGCTTTTTTTCATAGGTTCTTATCACCTGAAGTGCCGTCGGGTCCATCCAGGGCGATCCAATTCTCACGAATTCTCATCTCATGTCTTGCCATAAGGAATCCTGAGTGGAAACTCCAGTGAAGTACGGAATTCCGTTCGTTTTCACCATCATTTTCGCTGTTGTCTGGCTCCTTCCCGGTTGTAGTGAAGAGGAGCAGGCCGCGCCAACAATTCTCGAAGTGAAAGTTGTTCCCGCGATGACGCAGGATGTACCGATCATAAAGGAATGGATTGGGCAGACATCCGGGGCGGCTGACATTGAGATCCGGGCTCGTGTTGCGGGTTGGTTGCAAGGGCTTCATTTTGTTGAAGGCAGTGAGGTAGAGAAAGGCGCGCTGCTGTACACCATTGACCAGAGCGAACTGTTGCAGTCGGTGGCGGAAACAAAGGGAAGGCTGGCCCAGGCAAGCACTCTTCTTGCACGAGCGAAGTCCGACGTCGACCGCTACAGGCCTCTTGCCGCGGAAGGCGCAGTGAGCAAGAGAGACCTCGAATCCGCCGAGGCGGAGTACGGTGCCCTTCAGGGAGAAGTCGCCGCTGCCCAGGCAGCACTCAATGTTGCAGAAATCAATCTTAGCTATGCCACGGTCCGTGCTCCTTCGGCAGGCCTCATTGGACTTTCCACGGCGAGGGTGGGAGAGTTTGTGGGGAGACCGCCGAATCCTGTCATCCTTACCACTCTCTCGCGCATCGATACCATTCACGTCAAATTCTCCATCACGGAAGAAGAGTATCTGGATTTCACGAAACGGATGGACCCGAATCCTGTCAACAGAAAAGGAAAGAAGAAGGATCTTTTTGAAATGATTCTCGCGGACGGCTCGCTGTATCCCCAGCGCGGGTCCTTGTTATTCGCCCAGCGTCAGATTGATGCTGCTACCGGAACCCTCCAATTGGAGGCAGGGTTCCCGAACCCCACCAAGACCGTAAGACCCGGTCAGTTTGCGCGAATCCGGGCGGTGTTCGATGAGGTGAAAAGCGCCATCGTTGTTCCTGCACGGGCCGTGACGGAGATTCAGGGGCAAACCGTCCTTTACACGGTTGACAGCGAGAACAAGGTCCACTTCAAGCGAGTGCAGGTGGGGCCGAGGGTGGGCTCGGTTCAGGTGATCGAGCGAGGACTTCAGGACGGTGAAAGCGTCATCGTCGAAGGCATTCAAAGAGTCCGCCCGGACATGATTGTCAAACCGGTCGCAGCAACAGAGGACAGCCTCGCCGGGAAAGGGCGTTGATCCATGGGCAAATTCTTCATCAACCGACCGATCGTGGCAATGGTGATTTCCATTGTGCTTGTCCTCGTCGGATTCATCGTGATGCAGGGACTTCCGATCGCCCAGTTTCCCGATATTGTCCCCCCCGTGATCAATGTGACAACGACGTATGTAGGTGCTTCGTCCGTCGACGTTGAACAATCGGTTGCGACACCGCTTGAGCAGCAGGTCAACGGGGTCGAGAACATGATCTATATGAAGTCGATCAACGTGAACGATGGTACGCTCACGCTGCAGGTTTCATTCGATGTGGGATCCAACCTCGACATGTCCAACGTTCTCACCCAGAACAGGGTCTCGCAGGCCCAGGCATCGCTCCCTTCCGCTGTCAAGAACTACGGCGTCACTGTCAAGAAATCCCTCGTGTTCCCCCTCCTTCTCGTTACTCTCAAGTCTCCGGGTGGATCATATGACAACAACTTTCTGAGCAACTATGGGTCGATCAACATCAACGACCGTCTGAGCCGGACAAAGGGTGTGGGGGATGTGAAGCTCTACGGCGGAAGTGACTATGCAATGCGCATCTGGGTGAAGCCTGACCGCATCGCGAAACTCGGGCTTACCGTGCCTGACCTTGTTCGCGCGGTACAGGACCAGAATGTCATCTCTCCTGCAGGCCAGATCGGAGCTCCTCCGGCGCCTGAAGGGACTGACTTCACGTATACCGTTCGAACAACGGGACGTCTTCTGAACCAGGCGGATTTCGAGCGAATTGTTGTTCGCACCAATCCGGACGGATCTCAGGTTCGGTTCAGCGATGTGGCCAGGATCGAGCTGGGAACCCTGCTTTACAACCAGATCGGACGAAACAACGGCCGTCCGGCTGCTGTCATCGCTGTCTACCAGCTTCCCGGTTCCAACGCATTGGAAGTTGCAGCGAGCATCAAGCAGACTATGAACGAGTTGTCGGAGAACTTTCCGCCCGACATGATCCACGAAATCTCGCTGG
>DAIPLH010000333.1:0-3828 GCA_036769325.1 Bacteroidota bacterium | reverse complement strand
GACAACGGTATCCTCTTCCTTGTAGGCGGAATAGCTCTTCACCGCCTCGCCCATCGATCGACGTAGTGCCCAGACGTCGGCAACCTTTGCGGGATCCTCGGCGAGCAGAACATCTACGGGCTTTTGCTCCTCAACCACCAACGCAATGGTTTCGATGTCTTTGTCGATCGCCTCTTCATGATCACCATCCACTTCAATGAGCAATTGTGCTTCGGCATTTCCGTTGGGGAACTTCTTTCCGAGCCGATCCTCGGCGGCCTTGACCGCGGAGCGTTCCATGAACTCGAGGGCCGATGGTGTGACTCCCCTCTGGAAGATCTTTGCGACGCACGTGGCTGCGTCATCGATTGAGTTGAAGGCGACCAGCAACACCTTGCGGAGGCGGGGGAGAGGAATGAGGCGGAAAATGATCTTCGTAATGACAGCAAGAGTACCCTCGCTGCCGATAATCAGCTGCGTGAGGTTGTAGCCGGAAACATTCTTCAAAACACGGCCACCGGCGGTGATGATCTCTCCGGTCGGCAGGACCGCTTCGATCCCGAGGACATAGTCCTTCGTCACTCCGTATTTCACGGCACGCGGACCTCCGGCACATTCCGCAAGATTTCCACCCAGGTGACAGCTTCCCCGCGAAGCCGGATCAGGGGGATAAAAAAGCCCCCGCCGTTCCACCTCCTCCTGGAAGATCTGCGTGATCACCCCCGGTTCTGTGGTTGCCTGAAAGTTCTTCTCATCGATCTCGATGATCCTGTTCAGTTTTTCCATCGAGAGGCAAATGCCTCCGTGGATAGCCAGGGCTCCGCCTGATAGCCCGGTTCCTCCTCCGCGGGGTGTGACCGGGATGGAGTAGCGGTTGGCGAGTTTGAGGATTGCCGCAATCTCCTGGGTGGACGATGGCTTTACGACGACTTCCGGAGGAAAGGAGAAATCTTCAGTTTCATCGCGTCCATAAATCTTCAACGTTTCAGAATCGATCAGGACCGACGCAGGGGACACGATTGTCCGGATTTCATCAAGAACGGCAGGTGTTATTCTGGAATAAGGCATTCAGCGCACATTGTTTTTTGGAAGATACAAAAAATCCCTTGCATGTGAATCTTTTTACATCTATATTCGTGTAAGCAAATATAGTTAATCGAGGGACATTTGTTACAATCGCTTGCAAAGCTCCTGAAGGCTCTTTCCGATGAAACCCGGTTGAGGATTCTCCATCTCCTCGCAAGATCGGGGGAACTCTGCGTGTGCGACATCGAAGACATTATCGGCGGACCTCAGACAAAGATATCCCGCCACCTTGCCTATCTGAGGCGCACGGGATTGGTTCGTGGACGGAAGCACGGTCTGTGGATGCTCTATTCGATACCGGAGAACCCGGGGGCAATGCAGAAAGAGATTCTGCAATGTGTCGACGGGTTGCTCAGAAAGACCGACCCCGCAAAAAGGGATGAGAACCTGCTGCAGAAGAACATTACCAAAGGGTGTTGCGCCACATTTACGTCAATCAAGCCGGGTGAAATTCCCGTAACATTCCAGATTAATAAGAGGACAGTACAATGAAACCGGAACAGATGAAAGCCGAAGTCCAGGAACGGTATGGCAAAATCGCACGGGGCACCGTATCGGGTTGCGGGTCAGGATGCGGTTGCGGAAGCGACGATTCAGTTGATGTCATCACGCCTGGAACGCCGCCGTACACCGATCACAACGAAGAGATTGTCGGGACAGCCAACCTTGGTCTCGGGTGCGGCGATCCTGTTCGCTTCTCGGGCCTTGCAGAAGGAATGACAGTTCTTGATCTTGGCTCCGGTGGGGGCATCGACGTATTCCTCGCCGCCAGGCAGGTTGGACCTTCTGGCAGGGCAATCGGTTTGGACATGACCAGCGAAATGCTGGAGAGGGCAGAGGCGAACCGAAGGAAGCTCAACATTGCAAACGCATTTTTCCTGAAGGGGGACATTGAGAATATCCCGCTTCCGGCTGAATCGGTGGATTGGGTTATCAGTAACTGTGTTATTAACCTTGTGCCTGACAAGAACACTGCGTTCAAAGAGATGCACCGCGTGCTGCGGCCGGGCGGATCGTTTGTGATCTCAGATATCGTGACTGAAGGGGCAATCCCGGAAGAATACAGGGAGAATGCAGACCTCTGGGCAGGTTGTGTTGCAGGAGCGATCGACAGGACAGCGTATATTGCGATGATTCGGGACGCCGGGTTCGATACGATTGAAATTCTGTCCGAACACTCCGGAACGGAAAACAACGACCTTCCGTTTACCGTGCAGAGCGTCACACTAAAGGCAGGAAAGGCGCAGCTCAATCAATGAGCATCCAGTCAGTGGTCATCAATCCGGCAGGTGATCCGGATCTGCCGGGAGTGAAGAGTCTTTTGGAGAGGAGCGGACTTCCGACATTGGGTGTCGCAGAGAGCTTCGGTACTTTTCTCGTCGCGAAAGAAGGATCCCGGCTCGTTGGTGCCATCGGAATTGAAATCTATGGTGAAACCGGACTCCTCCGCTCAGCAGTCGTTGATCCTTCGATAAGGAACCTTGGGGTCGGTGGGAAGCTCTACGATGAACTGCTCAGACTGGCAAGGTCCAGAGGAATCAGGAAGCTTGTTTTGCTCACGAATACGGCAGAGGGGTATTTTGCCCGGAAAGGGTTTCGTTCCATTGATCGGACAACCCTCACTGGTCCGGTAACGACGTCTGTTGAGTTCACCGACGCGTGCCCATCCCATGCCATATGCATGGAACTGACATTATGAAGAGCATTCTGATTCTCTGTACCGGGAATTCCTGCAGGAGCCAGATGGCAGCCGGATGGCTCAAGTCCTTCTCCCCGGATCTCAAAGTCTATTCCGCCGGAACACTCCCGGCGGCCAGGGTCAGTTCAAGGGCGATTGAGGTGATGAAGGAATCGGGTATCGACATTAGTGATGAACGCCCGAAGTCTGTGGGCCAGTTTCTGAACATGTCGTTCGACTATCTTGTCACAGTTTGCGATCATGCGAACGAAACATGTCCGGTCTTTTCAGGACGCGTGGGTAAACGCATTCATCTCGGGTTCGAAGATCCATCAAACGCCATTGGAACTGAAGCGGAAATTCTTGCGGAGTTCAGGAAAACAAGGGATGAGATTCGGGCGACGTTTCGGGCCTTCTGCGACGAGGAGGGTCTCTGAACCGTTCGTTCGTCACGTCTTTCAGCTACCAGATACCGGGAAGGAGCCGATAGCGAACAGTCGATGAGTACTTCTGATACTCGCTCACGTTCTCGCGAAGCATCCTCTCATCGATATTCACTCTGGCCACGAGAAGGATCACTAATCCGGCAGCGGGAAGGAGTCCCATCCAGGAACCAAGTGAAACCGGGAGAGTAGCAAAAAAAAGGATACCTGCAGCTTCGAGAGGATGACGCACGACGCCGTACGGCCCACTCGCGACGATTCCGTCATTCTTGCCGCCGGAGAACGTTGTCTCTTTGATTGTCCGGAGCAAGGCCATTCCCGAAATCACAACCCCTCCAAAAGCGATCGCCTTCACTACTTCCGGGACTTCGGAGTACTGCCATCGGATTGCATCGATGCCCGGCACCATCAGGAGTGTTACATAGATCGGAAGGCCAATAACGAGGAAGATCTTCCGGTAAGCAGAATCATGGGATCGTCGCATTGCAGGAAGCGCCAGATTAGCCCCGCCGACATGTCGCCAGAACCAGAGAACGAGAGAAAAACCGGCGAGAACAAGATACGCGAGGACGAGCCATGCTTCCCTCCAAATGAGGGTGTTTGCCCCGGCAAAGAGTATGAGGGCGTGAAGCAGGATTCCCA
>DAIPLH010000332.1:0-3829 GCA_036769325.1 Bacteroidota bacterium | reverse complement strand
CCCGCGATCGCAACATGATCGGTCTGCAGGCAGAGCTTATGGGCGGGCATGCTCTCGGCTTGCGCAACGTCCTCTGTATTTCCGGCGATCCGGCAGGCATCGGCGACTATCCGCATGCAACGTCTGTGTTTGACGTCGATGCCTCAGGCCTCATTCGGGCCGCACACTCCATGAACGAAGGAAGGGACCTGCTCGGAAACTCGATCGGCCCGTCAACTTCGTTCTACATCTGTTGTGCTGTGAATCCGGTTGCTGATGACATGGAACGCGAAATGGCAAAGCTTGAGAAAAAAGTGAGCGCGGGAGTCGACGTCCTGTTCACCCAGCCTGTTTATGAACTCAAGACGCTCGAGCAGTTTGTCCGGAGGGTGGAACAGTTCGGGAAGCCTGTGATGGTTGGGATACTGCCGCTGCGAGGATCAAAGCATGCGGAGTTTCTCCACAACGAAGTCCCCGGAATGAGAATCCCTGAGGAAATCAGAGAGCGGATGCGGCATTCAGGTCACGATGGGCCCGGAATCGGATCACAGATTGCGAAAGGCTTCATCCATGAAGCGAAGCAGTTCGTCGCAGGCGCTTACATGATGCCCCCCTTCAAAAAGTATGAGGTTGTGGAGGAGTTGATGGGGGAAGTGAGGTAGGAGGAACGCGGAAGTCGGAAGGCGGAAGTAGAGCCAAGAGCGGATGGAAACCCTCTGCGATTCTCTGCGTTCTCAGCGCCCGCCTGTCATTGGTTCAAGTATGGTCGGGCGGGTCTCTGGGTTAAAAAACTACAACTATCTGGCAGGAAAGCATATGCAGTCCGTCCTCTCTTACCCAAGCAACAAATAGCCTACGACCAGCCAGATAATTCCTTTCAGCAGGAAAAGCAGAAACCCAACCCATCCGAGTTTCTTGAGCCAGTCGGTCCTTGCAACGCGGGACCCAGGCTGGTTCGCTGCATCCTGCCCTTTGTCTATCTCCTGTCCCATGTGACCTGAACGAACCCGTTTGAAAATGTATTTCGCTTCTTCAGAATAAATGAGGCGGGGCGTACTGATTCTGCGAACAGAGGAATTCCCTCCCCAAGGGCGACCGGCACAATCGTGAGAATCATCCGGTCAATGAGCCGGTGATTCAGCATCAGCGTATTGGCCTGGCTTCCACCGATCAACCAGATATTTTTCCCCCTCCGCCGTTTGAGTCTCTTCGTGAATTGTGGAATGTCCTTGTGGAGGAACTCAACACTGTCGTTGTCCTTCCTTCCGGAGGATCGGGTGAGCACGTAATTTGCAGTGCTCTGATACGGAAACGGACCAAAGGTCAACATCTGCTTATAAGTCTTGTATCCGATTATTGTTGTGTCGATTCCGGAGAGGAACCTTTTGTACCCAAAGTCCTCGCCCGGTAGACGAAACTGTGGTGCATCAAGCCACTTCATGCTGCCGTCCGCCTTTGCAATATAGTTGTCGAGACTGACAGCAGAAAACAGAATCAGCTTTCTCACGGAGAGGTTTGATGACGTGCAGCGATCAGGCGTTCGACTGTAAAGCGGAGTCCCGAAGAAAGCAAACTAAAGCCTGAGAGGAGGATCAGCCCGGTATTCTCGGCAACCTTGCCCCAGCCGATTCTGGACACGCCAGGGTCCTGTGTGAAGCAGCCGCACGAAATGTCCAGCCCGCGCAAAAGGCCGGAAATCACCGCTCCCGTAAAAACGAAAAGCATCATCATTGTCAGAAGCGACGATCCACGAATAAAAAGCCCAAACATGAGGCAAAAGCCGCACAACAGCTCTACCCATGGCAGGATGGTTGCCAGGATGAGTGACAGCTCCTGCGGAAGGATCCGGTAGTTGTGGATTGAAACTGCAAAGGCGGAAGGGTCGGCAACCTTGTCGACGCTGGCGACGATAAAGACTGCTCCAAGAAAAGCACGGACCGCAAGGCCTATGAAGTCATTTGTCCGAACCCCGTTCACTCTGGCTGACCTTCCTCAGGTGAGCCCTGGGCCTGCCATTCGCTCCAACCTCCAAAAAAGAACTTCACGTTCGTGAATCCTGCTTCCGATAGTTTGTTGGCGAGGTCCATGCTCGAGTTACACTCCTGCCCATCACAATAGGTAATAATCAAAGTATCCTTGTCCCAGGAACGGGTGATGTCCTTCAGGGTGTCGAACTCTTTGAGCGGGAGGTTGACAGATCCGCGGATATGTCCCAGCTCATAGTCGTAAGAACTCCTGGAATCGATGATGATTCCATTTGCCTTTTCAAAAGTCTCATACGTTTCCTCGTATCCGAAATACTCAGGAGGGTTCGCTGCGACATTGGCAGGTGGAGGTACCGGCTCCGAGAAAAGTCCCTTGCTGCTTATGGCTGTATAACCAAAGCCGAGAACCATCCCCGCAATGGAAATGAGGAGAGCTTCAAGAAGTGTCGATCGGCCGACAGGACTGTCTGGTTTCATAGATCATAAATCTATAACAAAGTCGGGGAGATGCAAGGGGGGGGAGGAGCGGAGAGTCGAGAGCCAAGAGCCAAGAGCAGAGAGTGAAGGACGGGAGTCTCGCTCTACAAATCAGTTGGCGATTCCTTGCCGCGTTTGTAGAGCGACTCTCCAGAGTCGCTCATCGGGTTTGACCAGGCGAGGCGTGATGATTGAATGAATCCGTATAGATTCTCTTTCTCGTTTTTGCTATCATGCTACCCATGTATCAGGACCTTACTCCCGCACGAGAGAGCATTGGCAGCGCAATCGTAGAGGTTTGCAGAATGTTGTCAGCAAACCGTCTCGTCGTTGCCACCGATGGCAATGTGAGTGCGAGACTTCCTTCAGGGAAGATCCTCATCACACGGTCCGGGATCAACAAGGGAATTGTCAGTGAAACAGATCTTGTTGAAGTGGGAATTGATGGGACCGGAGGTCAACAACGGCCGACGACTGAGATCAGGATGCATCTTTCGGTCTACAAATCACGCAAGGATGTTCATGCCGTTGTTCATGCCCACCCCCCGTTTGCAACCGCTTTTGCCGTGGCCGGGATTTCACTTGACAGGCCAGTTCTTCCGGAAGTCACGGTAGGCCTCGGAAGCATCCCCCTTGCGGCGTACGCCACACCTTCCACCGACGAGGTTGCTGACTCACTTGCGCCGTTTGTGGAGAGACATGACGCAATCCTTCTGGCAAATCACGGCGTGATCACCTTCGGACCGGATGTGCTCGACGCGTATTTCAAAATGGAGAAGGTCGAACACTTCGCAGAGGTTATGTACCGGGCGCGACTGCTCGGTGGAGTCAGGGAGCTTTCAGACGACGATCTTGCGAGGCTACGCGCAGTTGCACCTTCAAGCTATGGCAAAGAGTCGAAAGGATAATTGATGTCAGACAGATTGCGAATCGGAGTGATCTTCGGTGGCAGGTCAGGCGAGCATGAGGTGTCTCTCGTGTCTGCAGCCTCTGTTATGGCTGCCCTGGACGGAACCCGGTACGATGTTGTTCCGATCGGTATCACACTGGAGGGGCGGTGGATCAGTTCGCCGCGCGTTCTTGACCTGTTGAAAGCCAGAACAGGGCTGGAAGCAGAACCTGGCCGGTTCCTTGCCCCCGAGCCCGGACGCAATGGGCTGACGGATGGAAAGCAGGGCGTGATGGAGGAACTGCGAATTGATGTTGCTTTTCCCCTTGTCCATGGGACCTATGGCGAAGATGGCACACTGCAAGGCCTTCTTGAACTGGCCGACATGCCCTATGTTGGCGCCGGGGTCATTGGCTCCGCTCTTGGAATGGACAAGATTCTGCAAAAGAAATTGTTCTCCTCCGCCGGTCTGCCGATTGCGAAATTCGCATGGTTCCTG
>DAIPLH010000036.1:7891-13762 GCA_036769325.1 Bacteroidota bacterium | reverse complement strand
CAACTATCAACTCGGGCAGGAGTCACAGGTTACAGTTGGAAATTCCGCTGGGACGAGAATCCCCTACACTGCAAACTACGGTGGCACAAATGTTATCAAGGGACATCACATCCTCGTCCCGGCTGACTCCGCCCTGTACGATGTCGGTTTTGCCGGGTTCGGCGGGTACTACGATGCACATGCCGCCATCTTTGACGCTTCCCTCGCGTCATTCAGCTTACCGAAACCGAAAGAGGTAGGTCGCGACGAAACCCTCCCATCCGAAGCCTTTTCAAAGTACAGTACAGACTTCTTCTCTTTCGAATACCCTGACAACTTCAACTTTACATCTCCTGCAAAGGGGAAGAACGATCTTGTGGTTGTGTTCCGCGGTGTTCGCCAGGATTGCAGTATTCGCTTTGACGTCTTCGGGGCGGAGGCCCTTGACGTCGATAAGGTATTTGAACAGAACAAGGGGAACTACAAGAACGCCACAAGCAAGAAAACCACTATCGGCGGCGAGCCGGCGTGGACCCTCACCTATTCACCGACAACAATAGTTGAGAGAAGTGTCTACTTCGTTGTGCGGAACAACAAGGTCATCAGGGCAACCCTCGACTGGTACAAGCCACAACGCGATGAGTATATGAAAGCCTATGATCAGGTGGTCGCCTCGATACAATTTCGGAAGTAAGTCGGGTTATCCATCTGAATGTTTCATCCAGTCACGATAGTCTGAAGGACCGGCAACTATGAAGCGCGTAGGAATCCTAACCGGAGGAGGGGACGTACCGGGGCTCAATCCATGCATCAAGGCGTTTGTCTACAACACAACCGACCTCGGGTTCGAGATCGTGGGGATCAGGAGAGGATGGTGGGGGCTACTTCACTACAACCCGGACGACGAGAAAGATCGCGAAACCAAGATTACCACTCTCACAAAATCCAACACCAGGACGATCGACAGATCCGGCGGAACCTTTCTCCACACATCACGCACAAATCCTTCGAACGTCAAAGGCAGTGATATTCCGCCCTTCCTCCGGAATAAGGAGAACGGTGCTGATGAAACAAAGCATGATTTCACGCCTCATGTCCTGAATGTACTCAAACACCTGAAGATCGATGCGCTGGTTGCAATCGGCGGAGACGACACGCTCAGCTATGCGCTCAGACTTCACCAGGAAGGGTTTCCGGTCATCGCGATTCCGAAGACAATGGACAACGACGTCTTCGGGACGGATTACTGCATCGGGTTCTCGACCGCCATCACGAGAAGCGTGCAATTCATTACGGACCTCAGGACTCCCACAGGGTCACACGAGCGGATCGCCATAGTAGAGCTCTTCGGGAGAAACTCCGGTGAAACATCGCTGATCTCTGCCTACCTTGCCGGGGTTGATCGGGCCATCATTTCCGAGGTCCCGTTCGATCCCACCTTGCTTGCCGGAATGCTTGCAAAGGACAAAAGCGAGAATCCCAGCAACTATGCGATCATGACAATCTCCGAAGGTGCGCAGATGATCGGAAAGGATGTCGTGGAATCTGGACGGGAGGACGCGTTCGGTCACAGGAAGCTGGGGGGTGTTGGTGCACAGACCGGAGAGATTATCCAGAAACTTACCGGCTCACACATTATCTATCAGCAGGTCGCCTATCTCATGCGTAGCGGGGAGCCGGATGCACTTGATCGCATGGTGGCCATCAGCTACGGAACGCTTGCCACAAGCCTCATCGGGAAGGGAAGATATGGGATGATGGCGGCACTCCGCGAAGGGAAGTACACCGTGGTCCCGATTGATACCATCACCCAGGGACGAAAGGTAGTGGACGTGACGGAGCTGTATGACTCTGAGAATTACCGGCCCCGAATCTCCAGAATGCTGGACAAACCCATGTTCCTGTACTGACGGCCGGGTTCATCCCGGGTCACGAGGGTTGATGGTGTGGCACAGTTTTGATATGTTCAGAGCCAAAGGAAATTCTTTCACATCACGGGACGTTGTTCATGGATCAACACCTTCGCATTCTTCTTCTCGACGAGAGTCCTGACAACGCAAAGCGGATCGAGGAAGAACTCCTCAAGGCTGGAATAACATTTGATCCACGCCACGCCGCCGGTACTCAGACGCTGGCTGCAGCCCTGCACGCCCACCAACCTGACGTTATTCTCGCTGATTACCCTAACGGATTTTCCTCTCTTCGTGACGTCGTCAGGATCGTTTCTGAGACAAGTCCATCCACCCCCCTGCTGATTTTCACCGGCTCGACAGATGTCGAAAAAGCCATTGAAGCGTTGACCTGGGGCGTGACGGACATCGTTACCACGGGAAAGCCCGTGCGCCTGGCACCCTCGATTCGGGGAGCCCTCAGGAAACGCTCCGAAGGACAACAGCGTGAGGATGCACAGACCGCAATTCGAAAACGTGAAGAGACTCTTCGTCTTATCACAGACCATGTCTCAGACCTCATTGCCGTGGTCGATGCAAGCGGTCGTCGCATGTACAACAGTCCCTCCTACCGTCCAATCCTCGGAAATCCCGAAAAACTGAAGGGCACAGACTCATTTGCAGAGATTCACCCGGATGATCGGGATCGTATCGTCCAGGCATTCAGGGAAACTGTGAGCACCGGAAATGGTCAGAGAACCGAGTACAGGATGATATCGATTGACGGGACAGTACGTTTTATCGAATCCCTTGGAAATCTCATCCGCGAGGAAAATGGCAACCCCGGTGCAGTGGTGGTAGTCTCGCGTGACATTACCGACCGCAAACGCGCCGAGGATACCTTGCGGACCAGTGAAGCGCGCTTCCGGACGCTGTTCGAACACAGCTCCGATGCGGTTGCGCTCATTGCCAAAGACGGGAATATCCTGTACGAAAGCCCGTCGGTCGAAAAAGTTCTCGGCTACAAACCCGAAGAACTTGTTGGCAGGAGCGTGTTCGAGATATTTCATCCGGACGACATCAAGGAAGCGGAAGAGTTGTTTGTTGACCTGCTCTCTGAACCGGCGAGAACATTTACAAAGCTGATCCGGACAAAGCACAAGGATGGTTCCTGGATGTGGACCGAAGGAGTCGCAACAAACCTCCTTCACGATCCCCTCGTCCAGGCCGTTGTAGTCAACTATCGCGACGTCGGCGAGAGAAAACTGGCCGAGCTTGCCACCGAGCACTCACTCTCGCTGATGAAGGCCACATTGGAATCTACGGCAGATGGCATCCTTGTGGTGGACAATGAAGGAAAGATCGTCACGCACAATGAGCGGTTTGCGCGCATGTGGAGTATCCCGAGCCATGTCCTTGAGAGCATGGATGACCGGCGGGCGCTGGATCACGTACTTTCCCAGCTGGCAGATCCCGATCATTTCATCGCCCGTGTGAACGCGCTGTACGCACAGCCTGAGGCAGAAAGTGTCGACCTGATTGAGTTCAAGGACGGCAGGGTTTTCGAGCGATCGTCGAAACCACAGATCCTGAAAGGAGCTCCCGTTGGCAGGGTGTGGAGTTTCCGGGATATCACGGACCAACAGCGTTCAGACCGGGCCCTCCACCAGGCAAAGGAGAACTATGAAGGACTGGTCAACACGATCGACGGAATAGTCTGGGAAGCGGAACCAGACAATCTTCAGTTCACCTTTGTAAGCGACACAGCGCGGCGGTTGCTTGGATACTCCCCTGAAGACTGGTTGATCCATGAATTCTGGCATGAACACATTCACCCGGCCGACCGGGACTGGGTACTGACCTACTGCAGAGAATCAACACGGCAACTCAAAGACCATGAATTTGAATACAGAATGATTGCCCTCGACGGCCATGTTGTCTGGCTCCGTGACATCGTCTCCATCATCGTCGAGAACAACCGCGCCGTGAAACTTCGCGGCGTCATGGTTGATGTCACCGAGCAAAAGCGAACCGAGCAGCTGAATGATGCGGTGTATCGTATTGCCCAGGCGGCCGAGAATGCGAGCACTCTCGATGATCTGTATGAACGCGTCCACTCGATCATCGGCGAGGTCATGCCGGCCCAGAACTTTTACATTGCCCTTTATGATCGCAAGAAGGACATCGTCAGTTTCCCGTATTTCGTCGATGAGATTGATGACCGACCCGAACCGAAGCGCCCGGGAAAAGGGCTGACCGACTATGTCCTGCGAAAAGGTGTGTCCCTGCTCTGCGACGAGGAACTGGACAAAAAGCTTCAGGAAACCGGCGAAACGGAACTGATCGGCGTCTATTCTCCCGTCTGGCTTGGAGTCCCGTTGATTCTCGACAACAAGACCATCGGAGTCATGGTGGTTCAACATTACTCGGATCCTGCGGCATACGGGAAGCCGGAGCAGCAGATTCTTGAGTTTGTCTCGTCCCAGGTTGCAAGAACCATCGACAGGAAGCGGGCTGAAGAGGTACTTCGGGAGAATGAAGAGCGCTACAGAATCGTTGCCGAACAAACAGGACAACTGGTGTACGATTATGATGTGTCCTCAGGCAGGATCACCTGGAGCGGGGCCGTTGCAAGCATGACCGGCTACACGACTGATGAGTTTCAGGAAATCGATATCACTTCCTGGGAGGAACACATCCACCACGATGACCGTCAGGAAGCCGTTCAACTGTTGAAGGCAGCGCTCACCGGGGGAGAGAAGTATGCGGTTGAGTATCGGTTCAGGAGAAAGGATGGGACTTACATCCATGTCCAGGACCACGGGGTCTTCCTCCAGGATCATCACGACAAACCCTACAGAATGCTCGGCACGATGAACGATATCACCGAGCGCAAGCAGCTGGAAGGACAGCTGGTGCAGTCACAAAAGATGGAAGCCGTCGGACAGCTTGCAAGCGGTATTGCACACGATTTCAATAATGTCATGGGTGTCGTCCTCACGGCTACTCACCTGATCAAGACCGTTGCTGCAAACAGCGACATCGAACGCTACACCAACATGATCGAGGGGGCCACACTCCGGGGCTCCGCCATCGCGAAGCAGCTGTTGCAGTTCTCACGAGCCGAAGCCTCACGCCTGGTTCCGATCTCCCTCTCCCACGTTGTGACGGAAGTGAAGAAGATCCTCGATCACTCGTTTCCGAAGACCCTTCAGATCAACGTGGATATCAATGTTGAGGAGGGCGTGGTGATGGGCGACGAATCCCAGATTCATCAGGTTCTGCTCAACCTCTGTATCAACGCCAGAGATGCCATGACAAAGATCCCGGACAGCGAGCCCGAGGGGACCCTCACCATCGCGGTCGAATCAACTCCTGAGGGATTCGGGTCTGTACCTGCAGGGATGAACGGAGATGATTTCGTTGCCTTGAGGGTTTCCGACACCGGCTCAGGCATCACCGATGAGGTTCGAAGGAGAATGTTCGACCCGTTTTTTACGACAAAGGAAATCGGAAAAGGAACCGGCCTGGGTCTTTCCATTGTGCACGGCATCGTCCGAAACCACCATGCTTACCTCGATGTGGAGAGCACCCCGGGAAAGGGGACAACGTTTTCTATCTACTTCCCGGTGCTGAAACAGCGGGTGGAGGAGATCAGAAAGGAAATCAGTAAGGAGGAACCAGGAGGCGGAGAGACGATCCTCGTGATTGAGGATGAAACCGCCCTCCGGGAACTCATGAAGGAGATTCTGTCGCGAAACGGATACACCGTCCTCGATGCAAAGGACGGAGAGCAGGGTGTGCACGTGTACGGGAAATCGTGGCGGTCAATTGACCTCGTCCTTTCCGACATCGGCCTGCCGAAGCTATCAGGTGAGGGAGTGATGAAGGAATTGGAGAAGATCAACCCTGCGGTGAAGCTGATCTTTTGCACCGGGTTTCTTGATGGGGAACGTCGGCCCGACCTCCTCGGCCCGCATCCGGGCGGGGTAGCGGACGTAGG
>DAIPLH010000036.1:0-7881 GCA_036769325.1 Bacteroidota bacterium | reverse complement strand
TGCCGCGATCGGGCACATCGCAGGGGTGGGCTACTCCGCACAGGAGCAGTGGAAGTCATTCACAAGCCGTATCGCGTCTCAGAAATTCTGAACTCGGTCCGAAGAGCGCTGAGCGGCAAGTCTGCTACTCATAACGCAGAGCCTCGATTGGATCTAACGTAGCAGCCTTCCATGCCGGATAAACGCCAAAAACCAGTCCGACAAGAGAACAAACGCCGAAACCAATACCAACCCACTCCCACGGGATGACGGAAGGAATGTCAAGGGTGAATATCATCACCGCATTTCCGACCCCGACTCCCATCAACACACCTGCAAGCCCGCCAATCTGAGAAAGAATCACGGCCTCAAGAACAAACTGGGTCAGGATATCCGATTGTTTTGCTCCGATGGCTTTTCGAATTCCTATCTCTCTCGTTCTTTCTGTGACTGAAACGAGCATGATATTCATGATTCCAACACCGGCTGCAAGAAGTGCGATGCTGCTGATAATCAGAACCCCGAGGCGGAAATCCGCTGTGAAGCTATTGAACTCCTTGATCACGGAATCATTTGAGAAAAATGCAAAATCATCGTCATCGGCCGGCGAGACCTTGCGTGCTGCTCTCAGGACACCTCTTGCCTGTTCCAGGCAATCATCAAAGACCTCCTGATTGTAGGCCTTTACCATAATGTTCACGCTACGGCTCCTCTTCCCGTATGTGTCGAAGAATCGTGGAAGGGGAATTGTAACAAAGTTGTCATTATCGCTGCCAAGGATACTCCCCTTCGCCTCAAAGACGCCGATAACCTCATAGAGAACACCGTCCACCTTGACGGATTCCCCTATGGGGTTCACCCGTTCGGGGAACAGCTTGTCGACAACCAACTGCCCCAGAATAATGACCGGCCTTCGAAGGTCCATGTCCTCACTACTGAAGGCCCTCCCTCTGCCGACCGTCCAGTTGTTTGTTACTAAACCGTCGGGGTTCTCGCCTGCAAGGCTGACGTTCGGATTGGTTTTTGCTCCATTCCACCAAACAATCCTTCCAAACTGCCACATTTCCAGGCCGACAGCCTCTGCGAGTGTTGTCTTCTCAGCAACCTGAAGAGCCTGCTCATACGTGATGTCTTTTCTGTTTCGGTACCGATCCCGATTTCCAGAATTGAAGCCGGTTTCATGCTTCTGAATCTGAAATGTCGAGGCCCCCAACTGAGTCAACCCGGTCTCAATGCTGTTGCGCATAACTCCCATGGCTGTCATGACGGCGATGATGGAAAAGACTCCGACAGCGATCCCAAGCATGGTCAGGCTTGTCTGCAGTTTGTTCGTGCGTACGGCAGTGATCGCCATACGGAGACTCTCTCGAATCGTGATCCAATCAAGAACGCGCTTACTCATAGCGGAGAGCCTCCACGGGGTCCATCTTTGATGCTTTGTAAGCTGGCAAGAATCCTGAAACAATCCCCACCACCAGAGATATGAAGATCGCCAGAAAAACCATTGAAAAAGGGAGAGCCGTTGGAAGAAGTAGTTGGTTCACGATGAGACTTGCTACATAGGCGATAATGAGACCAATCAAACCTGCGATCGCACAAAGGATCGTCGCCTCAATAAGAAACTGAAGAAGGATACTCCGGCGGGGAGCTCCGATAGCCTTTCTCACTCCAATTTCCCTTGTCCGTTCCGTGACGGACACGAACATGATGTTCATGATACCAATCCCACCAACAAACAAGGCAAGCCCCGTGATAAAAAGTCCTATTCCGGCGATGGTATTACTGATCGGTCCAAAGGTTTGGGTCAGCACTTCCTGCTGGTTGATGTTGAAATTATTCACTTCCCCGGGGTCCAGTCTTCGCAGAGTCCTGACAATTCCTTCCAATTCGACCTTGGCATCTTCCATCTTTGTCGGATCCGCGACCCGAACCTGAATACTGACATCACGGCGTCCGCCAAACTGGTTCTGAAATGAGATAAGCGGAACATAGACCCTCAGGTCCGACGTGAATTCTCCAAAAAGTCCACCCTGCAACTCAAAAACTCCCACAACAGAATATGGAATGCCTGCGACTCTGATTGTCTTGCCGATGGGGTCGACACGCGGGAAGAGAGTCTCAGCAATGACCGCGCCAATTGCACAAACCGGGCGCCCTCCTTTTGATTCTTCATCCGTAAAGAATCTCCCATCTTCAAGCGTAACGCCGGCTGAGTTAAGAAACTGCGATGTGGTTCCTGAGACCAGAGAGCCTTCCATGACGTTCCCTCTCCACCACACCGTCCGCCGTGTTGTCATCACCGGAGCGACGGAAGCAAGCATCGTTGCTTTCCTGTCGATCTGATCAGCGTATTGGACCTTCATGTTTGGCCGGTTTCGGATCGTCTCCCAGTCGTCCTCCGAAACCCATGGAAATTTTTGCACGTAGAGCACGTCCGTTCCAAATGCAGCAGCACTCTTGTTAAATGCCCTGTTGACCCCTTCCATGGCCGTCGCCATGAGTGTGACCGCACAGATGCCAATGATGATCCCGAGCATCGTGAGGATCGATCTCATCTTGTTGGCTCTGATTGCTCCGAAAGCGATCAGGAGCCCTTCCCTCAACTGCATCATGAAAAACATGGGATCCTCCTGTCAGGATGGACGGGCGGGATACGACCGACGGTTTACGACTTTCTCGTCACTCTCGATGGCGCCGTCACGAATTCGGACAACACGCTGGGCATGCTCGGCAACGTCTGACTCGTGTGTCACCAGAATAATCGTATTGCCTTTCCGATGCAGTTCTTCAAAAAGCGCCATGATCTCTTCACCTGTTTTGGTGTCGAGATTACCTGTCGGTTCATCTGCCAGGATGATCGACGGCGTGTTGACAAGCGCCCTCGCGATAGCGACCCGTTGTCTTTGGCCGCCTGAAAGTTCGTTGGGCCTGTGGTGAATACGATCACCCAGTTGCACACTCTCCAGGGTTTCCGTTGCCCTTCTTCTTCTTTCAGCGGATGGAATTCCCGCATAAACAAGAGGAAGTTCCACGTTATGAAGTGCGTCGGAGCGGGCAAGGAGGTTGAAGGTCTGGAACACAAAGCCAATTTCCTTGTTGCGGACCCGCGCCAGCTCATCATCACCCATCTCGCTCACATTGACCCCGTTGAACTGATAAAGGCCCGAGGTGGGTGTATCGAGGCATCCAATGATGTTCATCAGTGTGGATTTTCCGGAACCCGATGGACCCATGATGGCAAGATAGTCGTTTTTCCTGATCACCATCGAGACGCCCCTCAGGGCGTGCACCTGTTCAGCCCCTCCCATATCGTATGTCTTTGTGATGCTCTTGAACTCGATCAGAGCATCCATGTTCCCGTTGTCAGACATTCGATCCATCTCCCTTATCAGATCCTTTTTCATCGGGTCCTTCAATCCGGACTCTGGTGCTGTCTTGTAGTTCTCTGTTGATGGCTTTGTAGCTGCCGGAAACAACCTCCACACCCTCGTCCAGCCCTTCGGTGATCTCAACGTAGGTGTCATCGCTGATGCCCCTCTTCACCGGGACCGTACGTGCGAGGCCATCGTTTACAACAAAGACCACTTCCTGGGGGGCCTCCCCGGCTTTGCGCTTTATCGTCGTTGGATTGGAGACAGGCTGGGCACCTTCTTCACCCTCCCCCTGCCCCTTTCCTTTCTCTTCACCTCTGATCGTAACGCTCTGGATCGGGATCGCCAGTACACCTTCCCGGGTTTCGGTTTCAATATCTGCGACCATGGACATGCCGGGTCTGAGGGAAACAGGGGCGCTAACAATTCTCATCTTTACTTCGAAATTGGTCACCTCTTCCTGCGTACCAAGTCCGCGGGAGACTCCTGTGTTTGCAATTTCATACACAATTGCATCGATTTTCTGTTCGGGAAGGGCGTCAACGGAAATCCGGGCAGTATCCCCAACAGTCGCGAGGACAACGTCAGTTTCACTGACTTCCACCCTCGCCTCCATCTTCGAAAGGTCGGAGATGACCATAACCTCTGTTCCCTGGAATTGATTCGTTCCCAGGACCCGTTCTCCGAGCTCGGAATTCAATTGACTTACCGTTCCGTTCATTGGAGAGAGGATTGTGGTTTTCCGGACACTTTCCTCCACCTGATCAAGCGAAGCAACGGCCTGTGCATGTGATGCCCTGCTGCCATCGTAAGACGTCCTTGCAAGGTCATATTCCGATTCCGACACCAGCCCCTTCTCATGGAGGTCTTTCATCCGTCGAAACTCGGATTCATTTCTCTCGAGCGTCGCTTTGGTCTGCAATACCGCAGCAGTGTACTGATCGCGTTGCGCGATGTAGAAGTCGGCCTTGATCCTGAGCAAAAGGTCACCCTTGCGGACTTTCTGCCCTTCCTTCACGGGAAGCTCCACAATCTCCCCGCTTACCTCTGGTGAGATCTTTACCATGATTTCCGGCTGAATCTTCCCTGTCGCCGTTACCAGCTGTGTGATGGTCCTTCGCTGGGCTTTTTCAACCTGAACGGGAAGGATCTCCTCCCGGTTGCTTCCGAGGATTGCCAGAGCAACGAGGACAACGACAACTCCTCCCAGGATCGAGAAGATGATCAGCCTTTTCTTTTTACGCTTACCATTTGTGGTCATGCAACGATTCCTTCCGGTTCAATAGGTTTGATCACCAGGTTTGATCACCAACGACATACTCCAGGTTCTTTTTCGAGACGATAAAAGTGTAAATCGCATTGATCCTGCCCGCTTCGGCATTAACATATCCCGCACTTGCTGTCAACAGGTCGAGCAGGGTTCCCGCGCCAAGATTATACCGCTCTTCCTGGATTCTCAGATCCTCCTTTGCGGAAACAACCCCCTTTTGTGTCACCTCCACTTGCTTTTTGGCGGCATTGACATCAAGTAGGGCCTTCTTCACCTCAACGCGGATATCGCGTTCTGACTGCACCAGTCCGATCTCGGCATTTCTCATGCTCACAGATGCGTTTTCAACAGCTTGATTGGTTGAAAACCCATTGAACAGGTTCCACTGGAAATTGATGCCCCAGTTCAGCGATTTGTTTCTCGCAAGATCTCCGAAATCATCGTTTTGCAAACCATACCCCGCGCCAGCGCTGATGATCGGCCAGTACCCGCCACGCGCAATACTCACGCCTGATCTCGATGCTTCCAATTGCTCTCTTGAACTGTTATAGTCGGGGCGATTAGCGAACGCCGAATCGACCAGTGTCGCGAAAGGCGGCACTTCTTCGTTAGACGGCGCGGCTGCAGTTTCGAGGATCGCTTCAATCAGAGGCGGATCATCAAATGTGTATTCCAGCGACACATCAAGCCCAATAAGGGCGATCAGGTCCGCCTGTGCTTTGTCAAAATCATTCTGAGCAGTAATGAGCGCAAATTCGTCGGCTGCCACCTGGGATTGCTGGCGATACACATCGGCCAGGGAGAGGGCACCGACCCGGTTTGACTCCGTGATCCGTTCAAGCTGCCGGTTGTCTCTTTTCAGATTCTCTTCGGCCACACGTACCAGCTGACGAGTCCTCAGAATGTTCAGGTACATCTGATCAACCTGGAAGATAATGGTTTGCCGCGTCCTCGTTGAGATGAATTCGGTGGAATGGGCACTTGCTGATGCCTGGCTATTGACGCCCTCACGGGCTAAACCGTCGAACAACACAAGGTTCAGGTTCAACCCAACGCGGAAATCATTGTCGACACTGAATCCCGAGGTCCCCGGGATAACTACTCCACCGACGACAAAAGGATCACTTCCTGGCCGATCTGACTGGTACCGGTTCCAACCGCCGGACGCGGAGAGGGTAGGAAGGTACTGGCCGGTTGCACTCTGAGCGGCTTCTACATTATTGAGTGCCTGAATGACGGTCACATTCTTCTCGAGCGCCGTTTCTCTGACCTCATTGAGTGTAAGGTTCCTCACCTGAGCTGCTGAGGGCTGGGCAAACGCCAGCAGAAGCATGGCTGAAATTACTTTGAACAACATGGAGAACTCCTTGACAGATGCTGAAATGCGGCGAGGGAACCGCTGGGATAAAACGTGCTAAACCCTCAAAAGTTTCGGGCCTCTTTTCTGAAAGAGCCCCCGAAAGTCTTTATTTTTTCATGGTCAGGATGCTGTCCTTGACCTTGAGTAAATATGCAAGAGCTGCGTCATGTTCATTTGGGATGATCCCATCCAGAACAGCCTCCTCGATGGCTTTCTTCAATTCTCCCACCTTTCGACCCGGTTCCAGGCCACAGACGGTCATGATTTCGTCTCCCCTGACGGGGGGTTGCCAGTTTCGGAGTCTGTCCTTTTCCTCTACTTCCGTGATCTTCTCCATCACCATATCATAATTCTTGAGGTACCGAGCGACCAGTTTCGGGTTTTTTGACGTAATATCTGCCCGGCAAAGCACCATCAGGTCGTCTATTTCCGGACCTGCCTCGAACACCAGCCGCCTCACCGCAGAATCCGTCACTTCTTCGTCCACCAGAACCATGGGCCGGAGGTGCAGACGTACCAACTTCTCTATATAAGGAAGGTGTTCCAGGGGAAGCTTCATTCTCCGGAAAATCCCCTTCATCATCCTGGCCCCAATCTCCTCGTGTCCATGAAAGGTCCATCCCGTTCCCGGCTTGAAGGCCTTCGTCCTCGGTTTCGCAATGTCATGGACAAGCGCTGCAAATCTGAGCCAGAGGTTCTGTGATCCCGCTGCAACATTATCCACAACAATACAAGTGTGGAGAAACACATCCTTGTGATGATGGTCTTGCCGCTGGTCGACACCACCCATCGCAGCAACTTCGGGAAAGACCGACTCCAAAAGCCCCTGGTCGTACATCAGTCTGAGTCCCACAGAAGGATGAACGCTCGAGAGAATCTTGAGGAACTCTTCGGTCTTCCTTTCCTGGGATACGATCCCCAGTCTGTCCTTCATCTTCGGAATGATGGACAACGCCGCTGAATCAATCTCAAAAGAGAGTTGCGATGCAAACCGGATTGCTCTGAGAATCCTGAGCGGATCATCATCAAACGTCCGTTCCGGATCGAGCGGTGTCCGGAGAAGTTTTCTCTCGAGGTCTCCTCTCCCGTCAAAAGGATCCTCGAGGGTCCCGAGAGAACTCTCATTGAGCTGAACCGCCATGGCATTTACGGTAAAGTCACGCCGCGAAAGGTCCTGTTCAATTGTTCCCTTTCCAACGAGTGGTTTCCTTGATGAACTCTCGTATTCCTCAACCCTCGCACCGACAATCTCGACTTTCCTCGAGTCCAGAGTGAGCATCGCTGTCCCAAATTTCTCAAACCGGACAACTGTCCCTCCGTTCAACATTGTCGAGAGCTTCTCGGCAAAACGAATTCCATCTCCCGCCACGACAATGTCAACGTCGGTGACTTTCTTACCGAGCAGAAGGTCGCGGACATATCCTCCGACTACGAAAACGGCAAGGCCTTCCTGATCTCCGACGGCACCAATCCGCCTCAGGAGAGGATCGTTGATTCCAACCATGAGTGCCTGCTGCTGCATCATCCGGGAATCTTCTGTTGTTGAATCTTTTCCATGATGACCTGAGCCACTTCGAGCGCCCTCTTCCCTTCCTCGGCCCCAATAATCGGCCTGGTGTTTCCAGTGATCGCTTCGATGAACAACGTTAACTCATGCTTCAGGGCATTCACGTCCTTCACCTCGGGCTGTTCGTACACAATCTTTCGCTTCAGTTTTCCTGAGCCAAGCTCCCCGAGCATCAGTGTGCCGGTCGCTCCCGGGTCAGCTGCGTCAACCAGACGAAACACCTCCACGGTCCCCTCGGAAAAGTCCAGGGAGATGTATTCGTTTCGCTGGAACAACCTCATCTTCCGCATGCGTCGTTGTGATATCCGGCTCCCAGTCACATTGGCAACACAAC
>DAIPLH010000331.1:0-3844 GCA_036769325.1 Bacteroidota bacterium | reverse complement strand
CCTCCTCTACCCGGTAAATTTTGGCGGTGGGCTTCAATTCGGCCAGCCGGGATCACTGGTTCTTCGAAGAATGAACACGGCGGATGGTGAGGAGGAACCAGTGACTCTCCGCGTGACCACGAGCCGGAGCCGAACTGATAAGGACTCCATCTCCATTGAAGCTGGAAGCGGCGAAACCAGAACCCTCATGAACTCGCAGTTGATTCCTGAGATGTGGAAGGAACTTCCTGCTTACAGAGTGGCCCCCTCCGAACGGAAGAGCGCTGTCATGATCGTGCCATTTCCGGCGGAGAAGCTCTCACCTGGTTCTCACCAGCTGACCATCGGCGTTGGGGACAAGGCTCTCACACCTTTACGGTCGTCTGGCCCGGAATGCCGAAATCCCTGCAGAACCCGTCGTATGCTTTTGAGTCTCTGCGGTTCATCACCACACCCGACGAGCTTGATTCTCTGGACAGTGGTAAGGAAGATGAGAGAAGGGAACACTTTGAAGAGTTTTGGGAAGCAAAAGACAGAACACCTGAGACCGCTTTCAACGAAGTGATGATGGAATACTATTCACGCGTGGACCATGCGGCAGCAAATTTCGGTACTCTCAGAAATCCGGACGGAACAAGAACCGACAGAGGAAGGATTCATATTCTGTATGGTTTACCGACCCGTGTTGAGCGTAACCTGGATCCGTCCGGATTCATCGAAGTCTGGTCCTATGAAAACGCACGAAAGAAGTTCATCTTCCTTGATGAAACCAAAACAGGCAACTATGTTCTGACTTCAACAAGACCACTGTGAAGCCTGTTATCGCGATCACCCTCGGAGATTTCAACGGGATCGGACCAGAGATCGCCCTCAAAGCCATTTGCGCTCAAGAGACCGGATCGCTGTGCAGACCTCTCCTCGTAGGTCCCTGGCCGGTCTTCCGGTACTACGCTGACAGATTCCGACTTTCCCTTCCGCCGATCCATATTGCCGAACCCGAAACGCCCGCGAGGCTGAGCATTGCACCGGGACAAGTGAGCGCCGAATCCGGACGAATTGCCGCCTCAGCGATCCGCAAGGCCGTCCAACTCGTTGGCGGAGGATTCGCGGATGCCCTTGTCACTGCGCCTGTTTCAAAACTTGCTCTCCATAAGGGCGGGATCCGTTTTCCGGGGCAGACCGAGTACCTTCAGCACCTGACCGGATCAAGACAGGTAGCCATGGTTCTGGTCGCCGGTGCCTTCAGGGTTGGACTCGCCACCATCCATGTTCCGCTCAAAATGGTCTCACGACTGCTCACCAGAAAGGTTCTCACGAGCAAGATCGTGACGATCCACCATGGACTTGTTTCGGACTGGGGGATCAGCCGTCCGAGGATTGCTGTCCTGGGTTTGAACCCACATGCCGGAGAGGATGGCCATATTGGTGATGAGGAACGGCGCGTTCTCAGGCCGGTGATCAGGAGTCTCCGCTCGCGGAGGATTGCGATTGATGGCCCCTTCTCCGCCGATTCTTTCTTTGCGCGCCGGTTGCATCGTGGATTTGACGCTGTGATCGCGATGTACCACGACCAGGGCCTTATTCCTCTGAAGCTTTCAGCCGGGGGCAGGGGGGTGAACGTGTCCGTCGGACTTCCTCTTGTCCGCACATCACCCGATCATGGAACCGCCTTCGATATCGCCGGGAAAGGAGTCGCCGACCCTTCCAGTCTTATCGAAGCGATCCGTGTAGCGGTGGCTCTCTCAAAGCAGCGCAGGAAACATAGGTCCCATGATTAGCCTTGTGAATGTCTCGGTTTCGTTCCGGGGGCATCCGGTTCTCAGCGATGTCTCACTCACTGTTCAGCCTGGCGAGTTTGTTTTTCTGGTCGGACAAACGGGCTCGGGAAAAAGCACGCTGCTCCGGCTGATGTATATGGACCTTTCCCCGTCTTCCGGGACAGTCATCGTGGAGCGTTACAATTCCAACCACATCCGTGAGCGGGAAAAGCCGTTTCTTCGCCGAAGCCTGGGGATTATCTTCCAGGATTTCCGGATCCTTGATGACCGGAATGTCTTTGAGAATGTTGCGTTTGCCCTGCATGTAACGGGCGCGAAGGGGAAAGAGATCAAGAAGCGGGTGCTCAAGTCACTGGCAGACGTCGGCCTCTCTCATCTGAAAAACAAGATGCCGGACGAGCTTTCGGGGGGAGAGAAGCAGCGTGTGGTGATCGCGCGGGCGCTTATCAATCATCCATCATTTCTTCTCGCTGATGAGCCGACCGGCAACCTTGATCCGGCCACATCGTTCGAGATTCTGCGGCTTCTGAAGGAAATCAACACGAGGGGAACAGCCGTCGTGATGGCTACTCACAACTACGAGCTGGTGCGCAGACTCAACGAGCGCATCATGCAGGTCAAAGATGGAAAGATTTTTGACGTTGAATTGAAATAGAGTGCGGATTACGACGCAACCGCTTCGACACGTTTTATTTCAGGACATTCATTCATCACCACCCGTTCGACCCCGGCCCTCAGCGTCATCTGTGACAACGGACAGATGGTGCATGTCCCCTCCCATCTGACCTCAAGAATTCCTTCGTCTGTTACTCTCAGGACTTTCACGTCGCCGCCGTCCGCATGCAGGAAGGGACGAACACGGTCGAGAGCCTTTCGGATTCGTTCCTGTAAATCATCCATCGTGGTCTACACCGGTCATTGACCCTATTTCAGCAATTCTATTTCAACATCCTCGTTGGCCTGGCTATTCCTGATACTCACCTGCGCAGCCAGCGATCGTGCAATCTGCCGGATGATTTCACCCGGGGAACCCGGAGCGTCTTCCAGAACAATGGGCTTTCCCTTGTCCCCGCTTGCCCGTATGCTCGTATAGATCGGGATTGCTCCAAGGAACGGAGCACCAAGTTCCTTCGCAGCCCGTTCTCCCCCGCCATGGTCAAAGATTTCTTCACGGTGTCCGCAATGAGAGCAGACATAGTAGCTCATGTTTTCCACCAGCCCGAGGATCGGGATGTTCACTTTCTGAAGCATTGAGTATGCCTTCCGGGCATCCGAGAGTGAAACATCCTGTGGAGTGGTGACAACCACAGCCCCGGTAAGGGGTATGGTTTGCGCAAGCGTCAATTGAATGTCCCCGGTTCCCGGGGGCATGTCAAACAGAAGATAATCCAGTTCACCCCAGTCAACATCCGCGAGGAACTGCTTGATCGCCCCGCTGGCCATCGGACCGCGCCAGATCACCGCCTGCATAGGGTCAAGCAGGAAGCCAATAGACATGACCTTGACCCCCCAGTTTTCCAGCGGCTGGAGTCTCTGGTTCTTCAGGAAGGGGCGACTGTTTATGCCCATCATCAGTGGAATGCTTGGCCCATAAATGTCTGCATCAATCAGTCCGACGCTGGCTCCTTCCCGCGCCAGCGCCACGGCAAGGTTTACCGCCACGGTCGATTTTCCGACTCCTCCCTTCCCGGAAGCAACGGCAATGGTGTTCTTCACCGCAGGGAGAATGCTGGTTTTCGCCTTGTTCTCGAGAACCCTGGACTTCATGACAACATCAATCGCAGCAACACCCTCAATCGTACCGCGGATTGCCTGCACAGCTGCGTCCTTGAGCTCATCACGAACCGGGCATGCCGGCGTGGTGAGCTCAATGGTCAACGATACGTCGTTGCCTTTAATAACAACATCCTTGACAAAATTGAGGGCTACAATATCCTTATGGAGGTCAGGATCTTTGACGCTCTTCAGTGCTTCAAGAATGTTTTGTTCGTTCAGTTGCTTCATAACTCCTTATGATTCTCTTTTCTTCCTTTGATCTTGCCCCGGTTCTTCGGACAGGTGGTTAGGGTTGATGTTGATTAAGATGT
>DAIPLH010000330.1:601-3856 GCA_036769325.1 Bacteroidota bacterium | reverse complement strand
ATCCTCCGGTAACCGACCGGCGAGAATGCTGATGAAAATGATATTGTCAATGCCGAGGACGACCTCGAGGACGGTGAGGGTAAGCAGGGCAACCCATATCTCCGGGTTTGTTATCCATTCCATTGAAAGTTCCATGAGGTGTGACTGCGATGATTCGGACAGTGAAAATGTACAGAACTTCCAGTCTGTTGACAACAACTGGTACCAGGGTCCGAATTGATGCTCCATCATTTTTTTGTACATTCCCCAATGAAGCCTTCCGAAACCTCACACTATGTTCACGGATCCGAATCCGATGAACAGTCACGACTGAGCACTCTTAACAGTCTGATCAATTCCTCTTCACTGCGTGAGCTGCACCTTCGGGGCGGAGAGATGGTCCTCGACGTGGGGAGCGGTCTGGGGCAACTCACAAGGGCCATGGCTAAAACTGTAGGGAGGGTCATCGGCATTGAACGGGATCCGTCGCAAATCGCAGAGTGCCGGAGGCTTGCGGTGCTTGATGGGGAAGAGAAGACAATCGATATCCGGCAGGGAGACGTTTCGGCTTTTCCCTTACATGACAACGAATGGGGAATGTTTGATGTCACCCACTCACGTTTTCTCCTGGAGCATGTTCCTGACCCTCAGATTGTGGTGGATCAAATGGTGAAGGCGGCGCGGCCGGGAGGGCGTATCGTTCTTGAGGATGATGACCATGATCTCCTGCGCCTCTGGCCGGAACCCGAAGGAGTGTACGCCGTCTGGGATGCATACTGCAGGTCCTACACTGCCAGGGGGAACGACCCCCTGATCGGCAGGAAACTTGGTTCGCTCTTGCACCGCGCAGGAGCAACACTGATCAGGTCGACATGGATCTATTTCGGCGCGTGTGCGGGGGAGAAGGAGTTCCCTCTGTATGTGGACAATCTTTCCAGCATCCTGGAAGGCGCGAGGACTCATATGGTTCAGTCAAAGCTGGCTACCGATGAGATGATTGCAAGAGGGGTGGCGTCTCTTCGACTGTGGAAGAACCGTCCGGACGCTGTGTTCTGGTATGCGAGGGCGTGGGTGGAGGGGAGGAAGGAGGGAGGGAACGCGAAAACGCGGAAGGCGAAACGCGGAAGGTAAAAGGGAGGGGGATCTGTAGAGCGAGGTGTTGTTGCAGAGCCGAAATCTGGAATCTGGAATCCGAAATCCGTGCTTCACCGAAGGATGTTCGTAAGCGTATAGACAACCATTGCAGTTGCGAGAAGCGGATCGTCTTCCTTGTTTAGCTCACCGAGTGGGTTCGCAAAACTCCCGTCAGCCCTTTGCTTCTTTTCCAAAAGGGCTACCATCTCGTTGCGCCAGGTTCCTTCAGACCCGAATGTTGCGTAGACCTCGGAGCGGACAAGCAGGTGATAGAAAAACATCACATCCTGCCACTGCTCGGGATTGTCTTCCGGGATTCCTTCAGGTTGTTCCAGCATCGGGTGGCCGCTCAACCAGTTCAGTGCCGAAGCCACCCGCTCATCATTCCTGGGAATCCCAGCGAAATACAATGCGAGAACACCGTCGCATGTTGCCGTAGCATAGCTTCTGAAAACCCCGCTGTCCTCCAGTCCTCCCTTGTTCCGTGGGAGGACAACCGGTGAAAAATAAAACCCTCCGTCATACTGGATTCCAACCGGATTGCCCTCCCCTGGCTGAATCCGGGCGTCCGCAGGATGTTTTTGTAGAAGGCGCAGGAACAATTCTGACTTTCCGTAGATCGAAGAATCTCTAGTCCCTGTTTCGCGAAGTGCCTGCAGCACCCGGCGTGTATGGGAAAGGTCAGCAAACCCCGGAGTTCCGCGGGGAAGGTTTGTCTCTCCAAATCCCCATGAGCCAAAGACCAGATCACCCTCCGTAAACCCGCGGTGTTCTGTAAGCTGTTGAGAGATCAGATAGGCTCTCATCCTGTCCAGAAGTGGGCGATCACTTTCCGATGCATGCTTTGCAAGCAGTCGAAGTGCGAATGAGGTGGCGTAATTGGGGTATTCAAGGACATCCGGATCCGAGAGTCCGATGACGCCCTCTTCATTGATATGCGCTCTGATAAATGCGAGGCCCCGCTCGATGTCTGCATCTTGCCTGCGGCTAACGCTGAGGGGCATATCCGCAAGAGCGAGGAGTACGAATGGCGTCCATGCCTGACCGCCGCGCAGGATCCCATGCGTTTCGCTGTGCCAACCGCCATCCTCGGCCTGCTTGCTCCACAGGTACCCCGCTGCCTTTCCCAGGACAGACTCTGCGCGCACCATGCTCTGATTCCGGTCACTCACGCAATTCAAATTGACAAGACAAGAGAGAGCGACGACGATGGTCGACAGTGTCTTCAGCATGAAGAATTTCCCCGGAGAATGAAGGCGTAATGTGAGCAATTGGTTGGCTATCGGCAAGGGCTCAGTGCGAAGGTCTGGCTGTGCCTTCGCACTGAGGAGCCGATTGATGTCAGTTGACTTTCCCTGCGAGCAACTCCGCATCGCGATCTGCGGTCACTGCCATGACAACGGCCGCCGTGCAGAACACCGGGCTGGTGATGCAATGGTGCCCGCTCCAGCTTCCGTTTGGATTCTGAATTTTCTCGAAGCGTTGTCCCATTTTCTGGCTCCATGCACTCCATTCATTCCGGTCCGTGATAACAAGTGATTCGCTTGTCATCATATGGCTCAGGTACTCTTCGCCGCCGTTGTTCCCGAATCCGGAGAGGACTTGCTCGTCCTGGAGTTGTTGTCTGCCGATCTGATTCTGCTTGTATGATTTCATGAGCTTCTCGGCTTCAGGCTGTGGCGTACCCGCTTTCATGAGGTTGTCCACAGTTGGCTCAGCATTTTTTGCAACAAGCCCCTTCCCCTTTGCCTCGCTGAGAATCTCTTCGGTCTTCCGCGCATCACGCGCGGTCGCCCGCTGTGTGCCGGTAAGAGCGTAAAGGGAAACGCCAGCAGCAGCGTCTGTTCTGACCTCTCCGGAATGGACATCGAGGTTTCCCTGTTGGTATTCCTTCGATCGGACCAGAGCATCTTCAGCTACTTCACCGCCTGCGGCCTGTCCAAGCTCGAGCGCAGAGTTTGCCATCGCCGACTGCAGAACACCGGCCCAGGTCCCGCCGGCAAAACTCCCGTCGGAATTCTGTCCACGCTGAAGTTTTCTCAGGCACTTGTCGAGTCCTGACGTGACTCTCTTTTCCAGAGAAGCCTGCTGACCGAGATGGGGGAGGATCCTCGAAAAAAATTGGGCGCAAAAGGAGACATC
>DAIPLH010000330.1:0-591 GCA_036769325.1 Bacteroidota bacterium | reverse complement strand
CAAGCTTGGTTTGAGGCTGGGTTCCTGAAAGCGACGTGATGTTTGTGCTCTCTTCCGGTGAGGCCTCAACCTGCTCAAGAAGGTAGTTCAGGGCACGCCGGACGTTGTCGGCATACTCCCCTTTTTTTGTCGTGCTTCCGGCGCGCACAAGGGCCATCGCGGACAGTGCTGTTGTCGCCGGGTCCACCTGAACTGCTCCTGGGTCCAGAATGTCCTGCCGGGAGTGGCTGCCTGCCCCCCAGCCACCGTTCTCAAATTGTGACTTCGCGAGCCAGGACAAAGCGTTCTTAATGTACGGGGAATTTTGTGTGGGGGAGGGTTCCGGTGGCCTGACTCCGGTACTGGCCGTAACTCCAAGAAAAAGTCCGACCGCGGCGAAAACAGCACTTACGTTCATTGAAGCCTCCATTTTGTTTGTTTGAAAAGTAAAGGGGGGAATTGTTTCGGGTTAATGTGGAAGGTGTGAGAAAGGTGAACGAACTAGCAGAACTCTTGGCAGTGTTGTAGTTTGAAAGACCGAACTCACCCCCTATCCCGGATCAAACCCGTCTCGAGACGAGGTCTCGGCCGGAGGCCGGACCATTTCCCCCT
>DAIPLH010000329.1:0-3887 GCA_036769325.1 Bacteroidota bacterium | reverse complement strand
CCATGTTGAGCGCAGGTGTGGGTTGGGTGCATGTAGGGAAGATGTAACGGAATGCGTTGGACGAGAGGCGTACCGAGAAATACTCGCAACCTGAGGCTGAGCGAGGTGCACGAGAGCCTAGGTAAGGTATCGTCGACTTGGCTGCGGGTGGTAGGACATGTGGTTGGGTGGATGGGGGTGCAAAACATCGTGGGCGGTCATGTATAGCCTCACGGCGTCCGTTGCGATCGAAAAAGGCGTGGTTTTGTACAGGCAGACCCGACGAGCGGCATAGAACACTAACCCGCCATGTTATGTTGGGGTTGAATGCGCTGGGAGATGAAGTCTTCGAGTGGTTGCTAGTAGGATTGGTCATCACCAAGCCAACGAATAGTGTTCTACGAAGTTCGTCTCTTATTTCTGTCGCAATGTGTCGCGAGGTGGGAGACATGTATTTCTCGCGCCTGCAAGTGTCATCGATGCGTGCATTAGTTGCGGAGGTCATTACTAAAGGGATGAAGTACGCACCTTGCTTGCACTTTTTTGCCTTCCTTCCTGCGGATAAGCACTCAAGTATAATAATAAGCCTATCTAGGGTGTGTGGGACGGGTCCTAAGATGGTCGAGTGAGTGTGCCGCGTGAGTGGAATGGGAATTTGTCGTGCTTACTTGTTTAGCATTCTGCGGTCTCGGGAAGCGAGTTGTTTAGTTCTGTCAGTGGCGATGCATCCAGAGTTGGACTGAGGCGGAAGCAAAACGCAACTGTTGCATTTTTTTTTAGCCAAGGTGACTTTGAAAAACTCAACCGTCGGCAAATAGTAACAAATAAAGCGAAATGACGACATCCACATCGCCCAAATGCCTTGCTGATCAACAATGTCGCAAAGCTCTGCCAAACGTGCCGCAAGCTCTCCTCTCAGTTCTGAATTCGACAAAAAGTCTCGGCTAGGGCTGACAGAAGAAGAAGTTACCGATTTGAACAAATGTATTCGCTACTGGATTGAAGACTTCCCCCATTATGCGCAATTGAATGCGGAAGACGTCTCGACGAGGGCACTTGCGCAGGCACTTCAACAAGTCGCCTGGAAGGTGCTGGATACATCTCGTGCATCGACGCTTGATAAGTCTTGGCTGAACGCCGAACGTGGCCAGGAGCGGATCAATCTGCTATCACGCGAGGTACAACTGGATCTCGCCTCCATTTGGGTCGAAGCTCGCGACAAAGGGGAGTGGGAGCGTTTTGCAAATCATCGTGCGTCACGTCCTTCTGATCGTTCACTCCGCCACATGTCAACCAACTTCATGCAGCCTTACTTCAGGTTCAACCTCCCTCTGTAGAGTCCGGCGGGGCAAGAGCTTATGCTCGTCTTCGTGACGACCAAGAAGCAGGTACGTTCATTGAGAACCAAAATATTGCATCTTCTTTCGTTTACTTTGCCCTCCAGCTACCGAGAAATCTTGGGAATACCCATTCCAGGGCAACGCCGCAAGTGGCCTATGGGAGCACATCGAGACCCACTACAAACCTTCGGACCACAGAGTGTACGCTCATTATGCTGCCATCGTCCAATCTTCGGGCATGGGAAAGTCAAGAACCGTAGATGAACTTGCCAAGGATCACTTCGTCATACCCTTAAATCTTCGGGAAGCTACGTCTACTGGTGCGTGTGATCTCCGCTTAGGGTACTCGACCACGTATTAATCCTTATTTCAGGATACCCTCCTGCAGACCACAGCGTTCGAGATTATCTAACCACCGCTGGTTCGAAAGATGTCGCCTATGATCGCGCTAGCGCTTTTCTTGAGGCGTTATTCAAGCATACAACCGATACGCTTCGCGATTTCGACAGCTCACTCGATTACGTCGGATTAGCGAGAGAATTCAGATCATGTATGACTGAGGGTCAAAAGATGACGGGGCATAACCAATTTCGGGAGGATTTCTACAAACGAGTTATTGAAAAGGCAAAACAGCTAGAAACTCAACGGGTACGTAACATTCAAGTGCGTCGCTATGCCTGACTAATATGTTCGGCTACGCACAGGGCAAGTCTGCAAGGCTCCAAGCATCCTCCAAGCCAACAGCATCCAATAATCCACCGCACTACACACCCACACAAAGTAAAGACTTCCCCCCCTATATCGCGTTTGAAGGCCTCGCTTCATTCCTCAAGTCGTCCCATGATGAGTCTCCGTCGCCCAGTCCTATCAGAGCTAGAGCCCAAGGAAAGCAGAAGGCGGAGCCTCACAACAGCGTTCCAGTTGTTGTTCTCGCGTTTGATGAGGCGCATACAACAACGCAGCGACATCAGGCCGCCGGCGAAGAATGGTCAGTATTCAATGAACTGCGCCACGCACTCCGGAGGTTACATGGCCTCCCTTTGTTCTCGCTCTTCCTGTCAACAACCGGCAAAACTTCTCAGTTCACTTCCGCCATTGAGGAAGACCTTTCGAAGAGAGTGGTGGAGGGAACGTTGATCGTCATTCAACCTTACACAGATCTTGGCTTTGATCCCCTTGCTCGTATCATAGCCGCAGACGGCTCGTGGAATCTGGAGCGGTTGACTGAAGATTCTCAGACCTGTAGCCAGGGCCGACCTTTGTACGTGTCCCTCTTGTCTGTCATTCCTCGTTGTTATTTTATGAGGTTATGATAGATTCGGATCCCGGTATCTGGAAGGCTCGGACTCCGTCAAGCGAGAGATCATTCAGTTTGCGGTCGCGAAACTCCTCAACGCGGACTATGCCATCGAGGAACTCTCCAACGATCAAGCGTTGGCATGTCTATCCCAACGGTTTCCGATTGAATTCAACTCGACCAACTATATTTCTCAAGAGAAGGAGAGGAAGCAGGTGGAAGGACACATGCGAGTTTGCCTCAAAATTGATGCTGCTTTCGAGACCATGACAACGACGTCTTCGTCTGAGCCGATTCTCTCAGAGGCCGCCTATTTCATCATGCAGAAAGCGTCCAAAGGCATTGAAGTTGGTGATGGAAGGTTTCTCGATATCGAAAGGCGACCGTGGCGAGTTTCTGGTACTCCTGCTGTTGATTCTCGCACGAGATACAACCGTTGGTGCCGCCGATGAATTTGGCCGACCGATCACAGGAAGGCGCTGGTTCCGCTTGACCGACTTCTTATATGGCCAGACCTTTCGGAAGCAGACCGTTTCTTCACAGTTGGTGGATGCAGGCTCAATTCGTGCGCTAGACATGCTCTCGACGGATTTCCCAAACGCTCAGCTTCATTTCAGCCATTTCGTGAAGGTTCACGAGTACAGAGCCATTGATATCACCTCGCTCTTATTGCTTCAAGGCCGAGGAGCAGCAGTTTTATGTGCAAACAACCAAACAGGGGTTGACGCTATCAATGTCTTTTTGAGGGATGGTACGAAATTGGTCAAGGATAATGCGGGACTCATTCTCCAACAAATCAAGAATAACTCGAGCTATTCCAAGAAACCTCATCAGAAACTCTTCGACGCGATGGATCCTTACGACCTCGGGATTCTCGAAGCGGGTGCCGATGCTGTTCCCTTGATCAAGATTGTCTTCGCGCTAGCGGCAAGGACACCTTCTCTCACTGTTGTCCGTCACAGTCCAACGACGAACTACCCTGCTGTCATCTACGAGATTTGGTGCGCCGATATTTCTCCAGATATCCTAGGACCGATCGAGCGACAACAAGTGGGCATCTGGGATTCACTGCTTCAGGCTTCGTACGGTTGGAAGGAACTATACAAGACCACCTCAGAGGTGACAGCCGATCTACGAAGGTCTGCAACTCCGGGTGCGGCACGAGATGCCGGTCACTATTCTCGTTGGGCGAGACGGCCATAGAGTTCTCTTCACTGCATTCTCTCCACTTGCTTTGCTGTCTGAAATGCAACATCTAGGTCTCGAGATGA
>DAIPLH010000035.1:6280-14003 GCA_036769325.1 Bacteroidota bacterium | reverse complement strand
AGGGTGTACGCGTTGCTCCAACGGGCACTGGAGAGTCTGCGACAGAAGGCAGCGCAGACATATGGTGATCAAAGCACAAGCCGCGCATCCGTGTAACAACATCAAATGAAGGAAAAAGCCCACACTATGCACCCTGACGACGAGGAGATGCTGCTCTATATTGAGGATAAGCTTCCTGTGGGAACCCGCGAACTGCTCGAAGCACACATTGGCCAGTGTGGCCCGTGTGCAACACGGTTCGCCGATCTTTCCCGATTACCGCTCATCCTGGAAGGTAAGGTTCCGGTGCAACTTGATGAAGCAGTCCTGAGGAAAGCCCGGGCACTTGTTCAACCCGGGAAACCAGGCAGACCACAGACCTTTTTTTCACCTGTGTTCCGTCCCGCATTTGCAGCTGCAGCAGCTGTTGTGCTGATCCTCTCCGTGTACCTGTTTGTACAAGAGAAAGAGCCGGCAGAATTCAGATCCGACAAGGTAGATGAACTCAGGACACTCATCATGTTTCCAGATGATGGTGCCACAGTGATCGACCCGGCCACCCGGTTTCGATGGACATCCGTTGGAGAATCAATGGTTTACAAATTCAGCCTTTTGAGAGAGACGGGCGCGGTCGTCTGGAGTAACGATGTCCGTGATACCTCAATCGCTCTCCCTTCCTCAATTGTACTTCAACCGGGCAAGACCTATCTTTGGAGGGTAGAGACTTTCCTTGCCGACAAAACACTCGGACGCTCGGTTGTTCATGCGTTTACGTACACTCCGCAATAAGAGCTTCCCCCTTCTCCTTCTCTGCCTGCTCCTTTCGCTTCTCTTCTACTTCCTGTCGACCTCTTATACCAGAAGACTCTCAACCGCCGGCGAACTATTGGCTGACTGGAAGCTGCCCGAGGCTGAGGTCTCTCTTCGTTCCCTTCTTGCGGAATTCCCCGATTCATTAAACATCCGCTCGATGTACGCGGAATGCCTCCTGAAAAGAGGAGAACTCAGGCAAGCCTCCATTGAATACGCTGCCCTTGTCGACAAGGACTCAGAAAACCGGTTGTCGAACATGCTCTCGCTGGCCCTGTCGGACTACTTTCTCGGTGACCTCCAGTCATCAGTCAGCATCACTAACATGGTCATCGACAGTCTCCAGAGCCAGCCTGATTCAGCTCTCCTCGCAAAGGCATATCACATCATTGGCCGAACGTTGTTCGACCGTGCATCATATGATTCAGCTCTCTTCTTTCAGCAAAAAGGGCTTGAGTATGCCCGGGCTGCGGGTTCCCTGCAGGGTGAGGCAGACGCACTGAGGCAAATCGGAGTGTTGTACTGGTATGCGGGCAAGCCGGACTCCGCGTGCAATCCTTTCTACGATTCAGCGCTGAGTCTCTACGGACGAATCAACGACCGCATCGGCGAAGCAACAACGCTCAACAACATTGGTCTCGCGACGGGCAACGTTCTTCGCTGTCTTGAGGCGTTCGCCATACGAAAGAGGATCGGCGATCAGGTGGGACTTGCGGACAGTTACTATTTTGTGACTTCTCCGGTCAGAGGAGGATACTGGAACGATCTTGCATACAATTTCCGGATGAAATCACTCCGGTTGAGCACCAAAATTGGATACGCCTGGGGGCGAGATGTTGCCGCCCGCGCTGTGGATCAAATGGTCTTCGGATCATATGACTCGCTTTTGTTCGCACAGGCAGCGGTTGAGACAACAACCGCATTTGGCGAGGGAACAATCCTCCGGCTGCAGGCCAGATCTGTTGACTACGCCCGGCAAGGGAACTGGAAGGAAAACGCCCTCTTTTGCGAACGCATCGTCCAGCTCTGTGATTCATTGGATTACACTCCCGGTCTTGGGATGGCTCTTCAGCGATATGCTTATGCGCTCGCAAAACTCGGAAGACATGCCGAGGCAGAGAAGACGGCTTTCCGACTTCAACAGGTTTGGCCCGGGTCACCCTCCGCTGACGCACTCCTTGCACAGGTGTATCATATCGCGGGAAGATACGGGCAAGCCCTTCCGATCTACAGATCTCTGGTTGGTTCCTACGACGAGATGTACCGGCAGAACTTAAAGAAGAATTCGATGCTCTCATCACTTGGAGCCGGAAATGTACTCTACGATCGCCTTGTACTGTATGAAATGCTGATCAGTTGCTATAGTAAGGCTCCTGATGCTCCAGCGGCGTTTCTTGCTCTTGAGCAATTCCGGGCAATCTCGAGTGGTTTGGGGACATTCAATGAGGAAGAAGGACCCGGGCAACAGTACTTCAACACGGTTGAGGCCATCGAGAACGGGGATCCCGATATGGATCTCCTTATGAAGGAACTTGGAGATGAATACGACAGGTCCGAAGGTGAGCGTTCAACCCTCCTCGAAGCATCAGAGACGGTCACCCTTCAGCAGACCGGCGCGCTCGCTGATATTCAGCAGGCTCTGAACGCTGATGAGGTTGTGCTTGAGTACTTTCTTGGTATCGAAGACGCTTATGTCTTCATCATCAGGAAGGATCTTGGGATCCTTGTGCAGCTCAAAGCTCCGGTCAGCGACATTAATTCTTCGACGAGGACTTTCCTTGAGTTGATCCTTCGCGGCAAGACAACCTCCGCAGATTCCCTCTGGAAGGGACCAGCCGCGTTTCTGTACGCGTCACTTGTTCAACCTATCGAGTCATTCATCGGAGACAGTGGGCACCTGATCGTCTCGCCTCATGGACTTCTTCACGGAATTCCGTTTGCGGCGCTTCTTGATGAGCATCGAGCTCATCTTATCGACCGGTTCACGATCAGCACTGTCCGATCGGCTTCAAGCATTCTCGATCTGAAGGAACCTCAGAAAGGAATCGGTGCGATCGCTTTTGTTCCTGACCGATCCTCTCTCCAATTCGCCGAAGAGGAAGCGAACGGAATCCCATCAACACTCTTTTCCGGCAAGATGACGTTACAGGATGAGCGTGCCACAACCAGGGAATTCCTGACACTCTCGCCGAGGGCTGACCTCATCCACATTGCGGCTCACGGGTCAGTCAACAGGTTTCACCCTCTGTTTTCACAGCTTCAGATGTGGGACAGACCTCTTGAGTTGCGTGAAATCATCCGGAACAAATTCATGGCACGACTTGTCGTCATCAGTGCGTGTGAGTCAGGTTATGGGGTCGGTATGCTTGGTGATCTTGCGTACGGACATGTCATCGTGAGCTTTCCTTATGCCTTCCTCTCCGCGGGCGCCTCCGCGGTTCTTTCGCCACTTTGGATTGTCGAGGATCGATCAACAGCGACCCTCATGGGATTGTTTTATTCAAATCTGGCAAGCCTTGAATCTCACAACAAGCAACCCTCACGCGCCACCTATCCCTTGGCCCTCGCCCGTGCTCAACGGCAATTTCTGAAGGATGGAGAGAACCAGCATCCATTCTACTGGGCGGGGTTCCAACTCATGCATTGACCAATTCTTCCCCCTGCCGTTCCGCGTTCCGTAGTCCATCGACAGACTACCGACTATCGACTACCGACTGCCTTCTTTCTTCGATCCGCCACGAATTTCAAGGTAAAATCTCTCAAAAATCCACTCTTGTTCTCCGTGACACATCGGTAGAACCCAGTCACTTCCTTTTGTCCAGATCCGGTTTCGGAAAGGGATTCGTGCAACTCATCATTCGTATAACCAACGGGAGTATTGCCATGAAGCACCTCTACCAACCCTGCTTGATGTTTTCATTTCTCCTCGTTTTCACCCTCTCAACTCAGGCACAATGGGTCAAGACGGCATCCTCCCCCAAGGGAAGCGGAATCACTGATCTCGCCGTGAAGCAAAGCAACGGCTACCTGTTCGCAACGACGGGAAGTTTCGACTGGCCCAATGCAGACACCGGGGGAGTGCACCGATCGACCGACGGTGGAAATACATGGACCCGGGTCTTTCCAGCCTACGTCGCAAGGGTGATCGATGTAACCCCTGACGGGAACATTTGGGCCAGTGTCTGGGACTTTCCCAACGAGGATGAGAGCATGTACTCCTCCAGCGATGACGGCGATACCTGGGTTCTTCGTTATGATGGTGCACCGAACAACAACATCTTCAGCTTCGCTTACGATCCCGCGAATCCACAGCGAATGTGGCTTGGAATTCGGAGCGCAATTGTGTTGAGCAACGACGGCGGGCAAACATGGTCGCATCTCACAGCGGTGAATATCGGCTGGTGGATAGTCCAGGTGGTTGTCCAGCCACCAGCAGTCGGCAGCGGCAGGGTGTTTGTGATTGCCCGAAATCCAGCAACGTTTGAAGACCACGTTTATTGGAACGACGCTCCGCCGGGAATCGGATGGACTGCCATGACCGGAGATGAACCTACCGATACACTTGTGTCAATGATCATTGTGAAGGATTCAACCGACTCCTTTGGAAGGGAAGTAGATGGGCTCTACGTCGGAACTCTCAATGGGAGGATATACAAAGCCGGTGTCTACCGACCGGCTATCCCTCCCCCCGCCTCGATCAGTCTTGTCTACGAGGATCCCGACGGGCCAAGCATAACCGCGTTCGCTGAAATCGATTTTACGGAGGCAGCCGACGGACCTGCGGTTTCAGGGCCAGGAACTAGGAAGCACTACTCATCAAAGGATGACGATGATGATGACGATGGTCCGGCTTCGGGTGGAAGTTCAGGTGGGGTGGTAAAGTCGATCGACCTTGGCCAGACATGGGAGACTGTCAATGATGGGCTCCCGGCGACAGATGTGCGAATGTCGGCAATAGCGGCACATATCACCTCAGGCGTAACCGCAACTGTGTACGCCGGAATGTTCCTCAATCAGAATGACGGTGGACCCGTGTACGTGCAGGAGGTCATCGGGACGGACGTCAATCCGGAATCTCCGGGAATCCCTTCAAGCTTCGTGCTCAATCAGAACTATCCCAACCCATTCAATCCGTCGACAGAGATCAGCTTTCAGGTTTCAGATTTCGGATTGGTTGAGGTCTCCATCTTCGACTTGCTCGGCCGGAAGGTCGCCACTTTGGTCAACGAAAAGAAGCATCCCGGATCCTACCAGGTCACATGGGATGCAACAGGGCAGCCGAGCGGCGTGTATTTTTACCGTCTATCAACAACTGACTTCGTCCAAACAAAGAAACTTGTACTGTTGAGGTAAATCCCGACGTTTTCTGTCGGGACTACCGGTTGAATGCGGGCAGCTTTGTTGAAACACGTCCCGAAGGGACCCCTTTGGGGGAAACTGGCACTGCTGAGGTAGTCCAGCAGAAATTCAAGGGATGGGATGTTCAACCCCTACGGGGTTGTGGGAGCAACCTGCGGTGTTTGTTCTAGAAGCGTTCGACCCCTACGGGGTCGACCTGGTGCGAGGTTTGACCTTGCTATGGGAAAACTCAGAAGCGGTAGGTGGCGGGGCGAATGGAAACGCGCCCCATGTCCGCGCGGTGCAAGAGTGGGATCAAATAGACTCTCACGAGAATGTCCGTCGGAAAATGCGCTCCTGGCACATAGCGAAGATACTCCACTGCGGATGCCAGGAGAAGCGATCCGGCCCAGACGTCCTATGAAGCATTGATGTAGGATAATACGCCTGGTATGTCATTTACAACCAGCTTCCTGCCTCTTGCTTCTTGCCTCGTACCCTTCACTTTCTACTTCTAACTTTTCCGCGTTTGGCGTATCCAACGACTTCCGCGTTTCACATCCACTTCCGCGTTTCGCGTTCCGACTTCCATGTCCCAAGACCAATCACTTCCGCGTTCCCTGTTCCAAAACCAACTACTTCCGCGTTTCGCGTTCCGCGTTCCTGTTGTTGTTTCTCTCCACCATTTCTCCTACCTTGCCTCCGCTCCCGACAATCAATTCCACCATACGGCACAATTCTCTCATGAGTTCAAAGAATTTTCTTTTTGTCTCCCTCTCAGGCCTTATCGGCGACATTGCCTGGCAGGTCCAGAAAGAGGGCCATAAGGTCCGCTACTTCATCGGTTCGGAAAAAGAGCGGGACATCTGCGACGGTTTTGTGCCAAAGACTGATGATTGGGAGAAGGATGTTGATTGGGCCGATGTCATTGTCTTTGACGACACGCTGGGGCAGGGTGCAAAGGCAAAGGCGCTCCGTACACGGGGAAAAATGGTCGTTGGAGGAACTCCCTATACCGACCAGCTGGAGGACGATCGTTCATTCGGCCAGGACGAGTTGAAACGTGCCGGTGTGAACATCATCCCCTATAACGAGTTCGATTCGTTCGACGAAGCAATCAAGTATGTTACCAGGAACCCTTCACGCTATGTCATCAAGCCAAGTGGGGAGGCGCAGAACGTCAAACGGCATCTCTTTGTCGGCGAAGAGGAAGATGGGCGCGACGTCCTTCAGATGCTTGAAGCCTACAAGAAGGCTCTGGCAGCAGAGATCAGGGTTTTTCAACTGCAGAAACGCGTGGTCGGGGTCGAAGTGGCAGTCGGAGCGTTCTTCAACGGACACCGGTTTGTCTATCCCATCAACATCAATTTCGAACATAAGAAGCTCTTCCCTGGCAATCTCGGTCCGTCGACCGGAGAAATGGGCACAGCAATGTTCTGGAGTGAACCCAACAAGTTGTTCAACCAGACTCTCCTCAAGCTCGAACAAAAGCTTGCCCAGGAGCGATATGTCGGGTACATCGATCTGAATTGCATTCTGAACAGCAACGGTATCTACCCGCTCGAGTTTACTGCGCGGTTCGGTTATCCGACTATCTTTATCCAGCAGGAGGGTATGAGCACTCCCATCGGCCAGTTCTTCCTCGATCTGGCAGAAGGCAGAGATCCCAAGCTGCGGGTGAAAAGTGGATTTCAGGTCGGCGTGCGAATCATTGTGCCTCCTTATCCATTTGATGACGAGGGAACCTTCGATTCGCTTTCCAAGAACAATGCCATCATCTTCAAACGCGGCGTTCCTGAGGAAGTCCATATCGAAGATGTCAAGGAAGTCAATGGGCAGTGGCTCGTTGCGGGGACGTCAGGTGTGGTGCTTGTCGTCGTCGGTCTCGGTCAAACCATGAAGCAGGCACAGGCGCAGGCATATTCGCGGATCAGGAATATCCTGATCCCGAACATGTACTACCGGACCGACATCGGCGACAGGTGGGACGAGGATGGCGATAGGCTGCATACGTGGGGCTACCTTAGGTAAAGACCAATTCACGATTGTGGATTGATCCACAATTATCAATCTACAACCGCGGTGGGGATGAGCTTGTGGTACACTTGATGTCGCCCAACCGCGCCGTGCCTCCCGAACAAAGCCTCCCCTCCTCAAGGAGGAGGGGATAAAGGGGTGGTGGTGCCATCCCAAGCTGCCTCACCTTCTGCTCAATCGCGTCAACCACACGATTCGGATTCCCCAACACTTCATCGTCGGTAAACCTGAGGAAGCAAATGCCGTACGCTTCGATTTCCTTCTGTCGCTTCTGATCCCTGCGTCGAACGATTTCGGAGTTGTGGCTCTCTCCGTCAACCTCGACCGCAAGGTTCAGTTCTGGGCAGTAGAAATCTAGGATGTGCTGGTCCACTCCATGCTGTCTTCGAAACTTGTACCCTAGCTGTTTCCCTTTGAGGCCGTACCAGAGCACAATCTCCGCACGCGTCATGTTTCTTCGCAGATTCCTTCGCCTGGGTTTTTGCTTTGACGAGTTGAAGACGTAGCTCATGATGGCACCCCGAGGATGAAGTTGCCCAACCACCCCTTGATCCCCTCC
>DAIPLH010000035.1:1177-6270 GCA_036769325.1 Bacteroidota bacterium | reverse complement strand
CGCATCAACCACACGGTCTGCGCACGTTCTTTCGTCTTGATTTCTGTTTTGGTGCGTTGAAGACATAGTCAATAATGACACCCGAGAGTGAAGTTCCGCAATCACCCCTTGATCCCCTCCTTCGGGAAGGAGGGGAGGCGTGCGGTTGGATCCGATTCACGATCGTTCAATTCCTTCAACACAATTCTCAACTTGTGCAGGAAGTCCCTTCCACTCTCAGCTCCTCTGGCTTCTGAATAGTTTGGGGCGGCCGAGGTCGCGCATCGTAGTAGCTGCAATGAAATATGTACCCCAACGGGCGTTTTGGGGAGAGCTTCACAGACCTCCATTGCATCAATAGCGAACAGAAGCAACTTCTCCCTGATATTGTCTCCTTTGGCCACTTTTCACCCTCTGCCTCCTATCTAAAGAACGAATCCAGGTAACAATTCACGATTCAGAATTCACGATTTACGATTCACAATGGGGTTGTCAATTGTAAATCATGAATTGTGAGTTGTAAATTGTACCCCTCTTTTGTATCATCCTCATAGAGCCTATCTATTGAACCTCACCAAACGGGGGTTTCCATGAAGAGTCATCCTTTCCTTCTCCTCTTTTTCGTTTTCCTTCTAATGCCAACAAATCTTCCCGGCCAACTGCTTGAGTCGCGACTTGTTCCCGACGATGGCGAAGCGGCTGAGTACTTCGGCTGGACGACCGCTGTGTTTGGCGACTATGCAGTGATTGGCTCCAGCGAGGATGATGACCTCGGGCCGGCTTCCGGATCTGCGTACATCTACAAACGATCCGGGGCTGCATGGGTCCAGCATCAAAAGCTCCTGGCCAGCGATGGTTCGTCCTATGATATCTTCGGGAGCGCCGTTGCGATCTCCGATTCGTTCGTTGTGATCGGTGCACGGCTGGATGACGATGCCGCCATGGATGCAGGAGCAGTCTACATCTTCACACTCGATGGCGATTCGTGGGTTGAACAGGAAAAGATCATTGCAAGTGATGGGGCTTCCATCGATCAATTTGGGAGCTCGGTCGCGATTTCCGGAAATATCCTCGTCGCTGGCGCTTCTCTCGATGATGACAATGGTGAGAACTCAGGGTCGGCGTACGTTTTCCGGCACGGGACTGGCGGGTGGGAAGAGGAGGCAAAACTCCTCGCCAGTGATGGGGCTATCGATGACCGCTTTGAAGAGGTGAGCATCTCGGGAAACACCATCATTGTTGGCGCATGGGGAGATCAGGACATGGGAGCGCTGACCGGCTCCGCATACATCTTTGTTAATTCCGGCGCCGGTTGGACGCAGCAGGCCAAACTCATCGCAAGTGACCAGGCCGGCGGCGACCAGTTCGGTCTGGATGTCTGCATCTCGGGCGACCTGGCTGTTGTCGGGGCGTATGCGAACGATGACAAGGGAGAAAACTCCGGTTCGGCATATGTGTTCAGAAGGGAAGACAACACGTGGACACAGGAAGCCAAGCTGCTTCCCCTCGATGGGGCGGAATTCGACTCGTTCGGCATTTCGGTTTCCATCAATGGTTCGTTCATCCTCGTCGGGGCGGATGTCGACGATGACAACGGCGAGAACTCAGGATCGGCGTACCTGTTTCGTGAGTGCGATGCCGAATGGGATGAATTGACAAAGATTACTGCATCCGACGGGAGCCCCTACGATTACTTTGGCATCTCGGTCAGTCTGGATGCCAACAGCGCCTTCATAGGCGCGGGGGGCGACGATGAGAACGGCGACGATGCGGGAGCTGCATATGTGTTTGAGGGATTTGCTTCGCGGCCCGGCATTCCAGCACCGCTCGCACCCCTCAACGGCACAGTGGTCTCAGCCGATACGGTCCTTCTTATGTGGGATCAGACGATTCCAGGTGGCAACGCCTACTGGCTTGAGTGGTCCACTGATTCACTGTTCTCTGCATCCCAGGTCGATTCAACGCTGACAGAGACTCAGCATGTTCTCTCAGGACTTCAGACCGGTGAGACCTACTCCTGGAGAGTCCGGGCCCGTAACATGGCCGGGTGGGGACCCTTCAACGATCCGTGGACTTTCAGCACCCTGATCACATCCGTTGCCGGATCAGCCAACCGGCCTGATGAGTTTCAGCTCGGGCAAAACTACCCAAATCCTTTCAATCCAACGACAAAAATCAAATTTCAGATTGCAGATTACGGGTTGGTGGAGCTCAGGATATATGATCTGCTTGGCCGCACAATCGCAGAGCTGGTCAACGAAAACAGGGCTCCGGGGACATACGATGTTATCTGGGATGCTACGGGGATACCGAGCGGCGTTTACTACTATCGGATATCGGCGGCTGGTTTTGTTCAAACCAGGAGCTTGGTGCTGCTGAAGTAAGTCTCCCAATTGTCGATCAACATATTGTCGATGGACAATAGTGGACAAACGATGATGAGAATCAACACTTGACAATGACCTCCCCTCCTTTTCGAGGAGGGGATAAAGGGGTGGTGGTGATATTCACAGCTTCTTGCCTCTTGCTCTCCATCCTCTACCTCTCTCGACTTCCTTCCGCCTTCCGCGTTCCGCGTTCCGCGTTTCCCCCTCCCCTCCTACTTCCGCGGCAACTGAATCTTCTGTCCGACCCTGATGAGGTCGGGAGCTGAGAGAATATTCTTGTTCAAACTAAAGATTTCCATGTAACGTCTCGGGTCTCCAAGGTGCCCCTTTGCAAGCTTGGAGAGAGTATCACCGGGCTGAACCGTGTAGTATCCATAAATATCGGTTCGTTCAACCTTGATGTCCGCTGTTACCTCTTTGTCCCATCCTCCGATCATCCTGATCTTGTCCCATAGATGGTCCTTGTCAAGCTGGAACGGTGCGATTCCCGAGATGTTGATTTTTCCCCCGGCATCCGTGGTCTGCAGATTCTTTATCCCAAGCTTACTCGCCGCTTCGATGACAGGCCGGTATTTGTCTGTTAGCATGGGGTACCTCCATCGCAATAGTTCTTCCCTTTTGTCACAATAACACTCTCCACGTTCTCCGGTGGACGACTTTTCCTCACTGGGTCAATATGTCAAAGTGAACGGGGAACTTCAACCGTTATGTCTCCAAATGGGTCAGTTTGGTTTCCAATGAACCCACCCCCGGCGAATAAACCTGTCGGGTTGAATATATTCAACCCCGACAGATGAAAAACACCAAAGATCAAGCTCAGGAACAAGTACAGTCGGGCAGGTCTTCGAGTCTTGGCGGCATGATCCTCAGTCAATCCTATCAATCAAACAACACCAGGTTGTCCACGCGAACAACTGAGCGCAGGCTGTCAATGAACTCATAGTACTCCGCCGGGACGTAGCGCATGGTCGCTCTGAACTCATCCGGCTTGTTATGGAAGAGATTGTATGCGGAGGCAAACAACTCTTCAGGGTTTTCTTCGGGATGTCCTCCGAACCAGGCGTTTCCAGAGTACTCACCATCGATAAAAACATACATCAGGGCAGCTCGTTGCAGCGTGTTCCACATCCTTTGAACAATGGATTGATCTTCCTGCGACAGCATCTCATAGCGGACGTGTCCATGCTCATGGAAGAGGATTGACCTGAGAATGGAAGGATTGTTATAGACAAAGAAGAAGCCACTTGATAAACCAATCGATCTTCCTTTCCGCACGGCTGAACCAAACTGCTCCAACGCAAATTCAATGGAGAGAGTGTCGATTCGTTGTGAAGGCGGGATGTCCTGATTCAAAGAATCGAGCAGGACTGCTGTTCTGCGGACTTCCTCACCGTACCGCTCGTAGAACCGTTGCTGGTTGTAGGTCCTGTACAGTTCGACAACACTATCAGGAGCGATAGGAATGTACCCCTCGAATTCCTCGAGAGTCCCGGAGCTTACAACGGTGACGCCGCCGGAGGTTGTAACTTCAGAAGACGAGCATGCGATTGGCACAAGGCTGAAAGCGAAGCAGGTGAAAAGAACCGCAGTGTCCCTGACACCTTTGCCACTTTGTGTCACTTCTCGAAACCGATTCGACGGAGGATAAGTTTGAACCGTGGATCTGAGCGAAGAATATCCCAGCTGGGATGCGTCTTCATGAAGACCAATCCTCCAACCTTGCGATCAACGGCTTCGTTGAGACAGCGAAACACATTGTCGTAGTCTCCGAGTCCCTGATATACTACCGCGAAGTCCACACTAAGCTCGGCTTCCGGATCACGTTTCTGCAGGAGTGTCAGCTTGTGAATGCACTCCTCCGCGTCCGTTCGCCGGCCGGCCACACCGTAGGCATAGCCGAGCTCTGACCAACCCTTGAGGTCATCCCCAATCTCCTTACGTGTTTCCTCGAGAAAACTGATCGCCTTTTCGGTCTCTCCCATTTCGAGGTAAAGCCAGCCGAGGAGATTTTTCGCTGCCCGGAATGTCGGATCGAGAAGCAGGGTCTCGCGACACTGCTGGATGGCATCGTGAAACCGCCGGGCGTGGAAATAGGCTTCAGCAAGCACGTAGCTGAGAACTGTCGACATCGGATCGAGTTTGTGGGCGATCTCAATTTCTGCAACTGCTTCATCCGATTTGCCCATGATGGTAAGGTAGAGTCCATGCAGATGATGGGCGGTTGCATACCCCGGGCTGATTTCGAGCGCCTTCCGGATCCGCGCCCCCGCAAGGTCCCAATCCCAATCATAGAAAAGCGCGATCAGTCCGCTCGCCATGTAGGATTCAACAACCGCTCCCTGCAGCTTGAATGCCTTCTCTGTCAGCTCCTTCGCAATCGGGAACGCCTTCTTTGGAGGAATCTGTCCGAGTGCGCCAAGGTAGGTATAACAGAATGCCTGCCATGCATAGGCAAGGGCAAAACGCGGGTCCAGACGCACAGCTTCCTCGAGCAACTTGATTGCCGCGCGGCTGTCGGGCGGGGTCCATTTGTTCCAATGATAAAGTGCTTTAAGATAGAGCTGGTAGGCTTCCATGTTTGTGGAAGAATTCAGTCCCTGGGATGAACTGCCGCTAAAATGCAGGCGGAGCTTCTCTGTAATCGCCCGCGCAATCTCATCCTGAATCTCAAACACATTCTCCAATTTGCGGTCATACACCTCAGACCATGCGTGAAATCCGTCCTGC